>JAAXUM010000438.1 GCA_013336025.1 Chlorobiaceae bacterium | reverse complement strand
GAACAGGCTCTGATCGGTAATAAAATCGAACTGGGCATCATCGAGGGGGATTCGAAGCGAAAGGACATCATCTATACCCCGCTTGCCGACGATGATATCGTACTGGTAAGCGGAGCAAAAAATCCCCGCGCAAAAAAAGAGGAAATCAGGATCGAAGATCTTGTCGCTATCCCCCTGCTGTTAAGGGAGCCTGGTTCCGGAACGCTTGAGGTCATTACCCATGCCCTTAAAAGCTCGAACCTGCGGATAGCGGATCTTGCCGTCGAAATGTATCTCGGAAGTTCGGAAGCCATAAAATCCTATCTGCTGCATTCGCAATGTATGGCTTTCATTTCACGACATGCCATCATGCATGAGGTTGCAAATGGATTGCTGAAAGTCGTAACGATCAGAAAATTCTCGATCCGCCGAAGGTTCTTCTTCATCACACTGGAGGGTCAGATCGGAGGACTTCCGGAAGTGTTCATGCGATTTGCCTCCAACCATTACAGCGATCTGCTTCCCGCTCCATTCTGAACTGCAGTCCTGTGTTTACAGGGCTCCCATAACCTGCCGTTATGCCGGATCACGTAATACGATTGGCCTGATAACATTTTTTCGGCAATCTTGACCCATAACCTCAAGTAACGCAAAACAGATGCAATGAGACCCTGTGAACATGGAAAGACCCAGGGAATCTTCAACGCTTAAAAGGAGCCTTATGGATAACAACAGCAACAACGAAAACATGGCTACCGGCAATGCTACCCATCGTATCGAAACGGAATTACCAACCGGGGAACTGATCCGCGAAGCTGAACGGTGCGGATTCCGATGCCAGGCAAAAACAGCGAAACATACCATTGATTCATTGTTTCCGGGGGTTCTGGCGTCCATCACCGTAGCGGCTGCAGCAACATTTCTTTCCGATCATTACGGCGCACCGACCATGCTTTTCGCACTCCTGATCGGCATGGCTTTCCGTTTTCTTTCCGAAGATAAAGGAAAGGCTCTTCCGGGCATCCAGTTCACTTCAAAAACCATTCTGCGTATCGGAGTAGCTCTTCTCGGCATGCGCATTACTGTCGCAGAGATTCAGCAACTTGGTATCAAGCCAATCTCCATCGTCATATGTTCGGTTCTGCTGACCATCCTGTTCGGTCTTTTTCTCTCAAAATTCATGGGTCGCGGCAAACGGTTCGGAGTACTTACCGGGGGAAGTGTCGGTATCTGCGGAGCCTCGGCAGCACTTGCAATTGCAGCCATACTGCCCAAAGATGAATACATCGAACGCAACACTATTTTCACGGTCATCAGCGTCACCGCCCTGAGCACTCTTGCAATGATCCTGTACCCGGTAATTGCAGTTCGGCTCGGGCTTGAACAGCAGGCATCCGGAATTTTCCTCGGGGGCACCATTCATGATGTCGCCCAGGTTGTCGGTGCCGGATATTCCATGTCGGACGAGACGGGAGATATCGCTACGGTTATCAAGCTGCTCAGGGTAGCCATGCTTGTTCCTGTAGTCTTCACTCTCTCGCTGATATTTCACAGCAGGAACAACACAGAAGGAAGCGAGGCAAAGAGTTTTTTCCTGCCTCCGTTCATCATCTTTTTCATTCTGCTGGTAGGTCTGAACAGCACAGGAATCGTA
>JAAXUM010000202.1 GCA_013336025.1 Chlorobiaceae bacterium | reverse complement strand
GAACCTTAACAGGCTCAGGGAAGAGAACCGTACCCATGCAATTGAGAAAGTCGGCGCAAAACTGCGCGACATGATGAGCTGGCTGATCAAAAAATAACCGCATCCTACCAAACGTATGTATAAGATTGTTTCAATACCGGGTGACGGTATCGGCCCGGAAGTCGTTGCCGGTGCGGTTGCCGTGCTCAGAAAAATCTCTGAAAAACACGGTTTCGAAATCCGCATCGAGGAGCACCCTTTTGGAGGAGCATCCTATGACCTGCACGGATCAATGCTTACCGAGGAAACGCTTGAAGCGTGCAGAAACTGCGACGCTGTCCTGCTTGGCGCCGTCGGAGGACCGAAATGGGAGAATCTGCCACATGAACACAAACCCGAAGCTGCCCTGCTCAAACTGCGCAAGTCACTCGGTCTCTTCGCCAATCTCAGACCTGCAAAAGTCTATGATGCTCTTGTTGACGCATCCTCTCTCAAGGCGGCGGTCGTGCGAGGAACCGATTTCCTTGTCTTCAGAGAGCTGACCGGCGGTATCTATTTCGGGGAGCCGAGAGGATATGATGAAAACAGAGGATGGAACACCATGGTCTACGAACGCCATGAAGTTGAGCGAATTGCCCGCCTTGCCTTTGAAGCTGCCCTGAAACGGAAAGGTCGGGTTATCTCCATCGATAAGGCCAATGTGCTTGAGGTTTCCCAGCTCTGGAGAAATGTCGTGCATGGGGTACACCGGGAATTTCCCGGCGTCGAACTCAGCGACATGTATGTTGATAACGCTGCCATGCAGATTGTCAGAAACCCCCTGCAGTTTGATGTTATCGTAACAGGAAACCTTTTTGGTGACATTCTCAGCGACATAGCAGGCATGATTACCGGCAGCCTCGGGATGCTTCCCTCGGCAAGCATCGGTACAAGCCATGCGCTCTATGAGCCGATTCATGGCAGTGCACCGGACATTGCGGGTAAAAACATTGCCAACCCCATTGCGACCATCGCATCGGTAGCCATGATGTTCGAACACAGCTTCTGCATGCCTGATATTGCTGAAGAGATCAGCCAGGCTATTGAGGCGGCACTTGCTGCCGGCTTCAGAACGGCAGATATTGCCGGCGCAGGTGAAAGAATTGTTTCAACAACGGAAATGACCGAAGCCATCGTCACCAACCTCGGTTCATGAACAACGTAACAACGGATGAAAACGTGAGAGAAAAAATCCTGGTGTTTGATACAACACTGCGCGACGGGGAGCAATCACCCGGAGCATCCCTGAATGTACAGGAAAAAGTGGAGATAGCCCGACAGCTTGAAAAGCTTGGAGTGGATATCATTGAAGCCGGATTTCCGGCTTCATCACCTTTGCAGTTTGATGCTGTTCAAAAAATAAGCGCAGAATCAGGCGCCATTATCACGGCACTGGCAAGAGCCGTTGACCATGATATTACCCGGGCCTGGCAATCACTCAGGGAGGCAGAAAAGCCAAGAATCCATACATTCATCAGCACCTCCGACATCCATATCATGGGAAAGTTCGGAAGCAGCCGCTACGGAGCAAGCCTGAAGGAAAAACGGTCCACCATCCTGAACATGGCGGTAAACGCCGTAACCTTTGCCCGTTCGCTGGCCGAAGATATCGAGTTTTCAGCCGAAGATGCCGGAAGAACAGACCCCGGCTATCTTGCTGAAATAATAGAAGCCGTTATCAACGCTGGCGCTTCGACCGTCAATATACCCGATACCACAGGGTATACCTGGCCTTCGGAATTCGGAGAAAAAATCAGGGATCTCAGGAACCGGGTCGGCAACATCGAAAAAGCCGTCATCAGCGTCCACTGCCACAACGATCTCGGCCTTGCCGTAGCCAACTCCCTCAGCGCAATTGAACAGGGTGCACGACAGGTTGAATGTTCAATCAACGGCATTGGAGAACGGGCAGGAAACGCATCACTTGAGGAGATCGTGATGGCCCTGAAAGTCCGCAGCGACCTGCACAATTTCGAAACCGGAATTGTTACCGAAGAGATTTACAACACCAGCAGGATGGTATCCTCGTTTACAGGAATCATTATCCAGCCGAACAAAGCGATTGTAGGCGATAACGCTTTTTCACACGAGTCGGGCATTCACCAGGACGGCATGCTGAAAAACCGGGAGACCTATGAGGTCATGACGCCACAATCCGTCGGCGTTCCCGAAACAAGCATCGTACTCGGTCGCCATTCCGGTAAACACGGTCTCGCGTCGCGCCTGCTTGCACTCGGCTATATTCTGCAGGACAAGGAACTTGAAACGATTTATCGGCGTTTTGTTGACATTGCCGACAAGAAAAAAGAGGTCTATGATGATGACCTGCGAGTCATGATGGGAGATGAGCTATCCAGACCGGCGAGCGTTTACGAACTCGACTATCTCCACATCAACAGCGGTACAGCTTCAATCCCGACAGCAACAGTGCGAATCACGCATACCGGACGAACGTTTGAGGAGTCAGCAACAGGGGATGGGCCGGTTGATGCCTGTTTCAGGGCTATCGAAAGAGCGCTCGGGATTGAGTCGATGGTCAGTTCCTACTCGGTACGATCAACGACGGCAGGACGGCAGGCACTTGGTGAGGCACTGGTACGAATCAGAGACAGGAATGTCTCCTTTAACGGAAGAGGGATTTCAACCGATATTATCGAGGCAAGCGCAAAGGCCTATCTGCAGGCACTCAGCCTCAGCAGAACATATTTTGAAACAGACAACACTACAGAAACAATAGATAACGGGGTTTAACAAACCATGGCACAAACAATAACCCAGAAAATCCTTTCAAGGGCGGCAAATCGCAAGTTTGTGGATGCCGGGGAAAACGTCTGGCTGAACGTCGATATCCTGCTCACTCACGACGTGTGCGGACCACCTACCTTTGACATATTCAAACAGGAATTCGGACCCGATGCGAAAGTCTGGGATCCTGAAAAAGTGGTAGTGCTTCCAGACCACTATATATTTACAGCAAACGAGCATGCGCACAGAAATATTGACCTGCTGCGGCAGTTTGCCCGTGAGCAGAGTCTCCCCCACTACTACGATGTCGGCACCGAGCGCTATAAAGGGGTGTGCCATGTCGCACTGGCCGAAGAGGGATTCAACATTCCCGGCACCGTGCTCTTTGGAACCGATTCACACACCTGCACATCGGGCGCCTTCGGCATGTTCGGCTCGGGAATCGGCAATACCGATGCGGCATTCATTCTCGGTACCGGCAAACTCTGGGAAAAAGTCCCTGAATCCATGAAGTTCACCTTCGATGGCCAGATGCCTGCATACCTCACGGCCAAAGACCTTATCTTGCAGATTCTCGGTGATATCGGCACCGATGGAGCAACATACAGAGCCCTGGAATTTGACGGTGAAGCGGTCTACTCTCTCTCGATTGACGAGCGAATGACGCTTACCAACATGGCAATTGAGGCAGGCGGCATGAACGGCATCATCGCGGCAGATGCCATCACCGAGGCATACGTAAACGCAAGAACAAAAAAGCCCTATGAGCTTTTCAAAAGCGATCCTGATGCCCGTTACCATAGCAGCTACCACTACAATGTTCAGGAACTTGAACCGGTTGTTGCCTGTCCGCACAGTCCGGATAACCGTGCAACAGTCAGAAGCGTTCAGGGAACGGCCATCACCAGATCCTATATCGGCTCATGTACCGGCGGCAAACTCGGTGATTTCATGATGGCAGCCAGAATCCTCAAGGGCAAAAAGGTATCAGTTCCAACCAATATCGTTCCGGCAACCGTCAAGGTAGCTGCTGATCTTGCAATTGAGCAGTTTGAAGGAACAACCCTGAAGCAGATTTTTGAGGATGCCGGCTGCAGTATCGCCCTGCCCTCCTGTGCGGCGTGTCTTGGCGGACCAAGCGATACCGTCGGACGTTCGGTTGATAACGATGTCGTGGTATCAACGACAAACCGGAATTTCCCGGGACGTATGGGCAGCAAAAAAGCCGGAGTCTACCTTGCCTCACCGTTGACGGCAGCAGCGTCAGCCATTACCGGCAAGCTCACCGACCCGAGAGATTTCCTCTGATCATGAACTTGTAAGGAAAACAAAAAAATGGAAACCATTATACAGGGAAAAGCCTACGTGTTAGGCAAAAACATCGACACCGACCAGATCATACCGGCTGAACATCTCGTC
>JAAXUM010000201.1 GCA_013336025.1 Chlorobiaceae bacterium | reverse complement strand
AAAATCAGGAGAGACCTCTCCGTCAAACCAGATTTCAACAATATCCCGGAACTGCTCAAGTGCCGGTGTGTACTTGAATCGTTGCTGCATGGCAATGACCTTCAGCTCGTTGGGTGGAAATCGAAGTTCATCGGCAGTTTTAGAGTTGGCTCCGTCCGCTCCAATAATGTAGTGTACCTCAATTGGCGGAACCTTGTCGTTCAGGGTGCTTATCGTAAAGCCGAAGGAAGATCGTCTGATGGTTTTTACCAGACCTTCAACAATGACCGCTCCGGCACGTTCAGCTTCGGAGCGAAGGTAGCGGTCAAACTTTTCCCGGCGTACCATCCCTACATATCCGTTGGGCATGTTCATCTCAATGACCCGGCCTTTCGGTGATCGGGCCCGCATATGGGAGAGCTTTTTTTCAACCAGTTCTTCGGGAATCATGAACTCTTCAATGAGCCCCAGAGGAATAGCTCCGCCACAGGGCTTGACATTTTCAAGATTGCGTTCAATCAATACCGTCGGAATGCCTGCCCGGGCAAGTTCCGCTGCTGCAACAGCACCTGAAGGACCTCCGCCTATCACCGCAACATCATAGCGCATGGTTTCTTTTTGTCGTAACGTTGTTTAAAAAACCTTGCAACTCATGCCATTCCTGCTGCAAGAAATTCACGGATCGATGAGACGCTGATTCGCTCCTGTCTTGCGGTATCCCTGTGACGGATTGTAAGGGTATCATTTTCCAGAGTCTCATGATCGATAGTCAGGCAGAACGGCGTTCCGATCTCATCCTGACGGCGATATCGCTTGCCTATGGAGCCCGCATCGTCCTGCTGAATCATATATAACTGTCGCAGATCGTCAGCAATTCGTGCTGCTTTTTCCGCCATTTCCCCTTTTTTAAGAAGCGGAAGTACCGCTGCTTTTACCGGAGCGACTTTAGGAGAGAAGCGGAGCGAAATTCTTGGTTCACCATCCACGACATCCTCACGGTAGGCATCAGAGAGCAGGGCAAGAAAGAGCCTGTCACAGCCGGCAGAGGTTTCGACAACGTAAGGGAGATAGCGCTCATTGGTGAGCTGGTCGATATACTCCATGTTTTTGCCTGAATATTCCTGATGCTGTTTCAGATCGAAATCGGTTCTTGAGTGAATTCCTTCGATCTCCTCAATTCCGAATGGAAACTCGAACTTGATGTCGTAGGCAAGATCGGCATAGTGAGCGAGTTTGTCATGCTTGTACCAGTGCAATTTATCCCTGTTGATGCCAAGTGCGCTGGTGTACCAGTTAAATCGCTCCTCTCTCCACGATTCGAAAGCCTCAGCCTGTGTACCGGGTTTCACGAAATACTGCATCTCCATCTGTTCGAACTCAACCATTCGGAAGATGAAATTACCCTTTACAATCTCGTTGCGGAACGCTTTGCCGATCTGTGCAATGCCAAACGGAACCCTCATGCGCGACGATTCCCGCACGTTGTGAAAGTTTACGAAAATACCCTGGGCTGTTTCGGGGCGGAGATAAACAATACTTGCTTTATCGGCAAGCGCACCCATGCTGCACTGGAACATCAGGTTGAACTGACGAACCTCCGTCCAGTCTCCGGATCCTGTGTCCTGGGCCTTGATCCCTTCGGCAATAATGATATCGTAGAGCGCCCTGTTCAGATCCTCTGCCGTGGCGGCCTGCTCATAGGCAGTCTGAACTTTCAGGGCTGCATCATCCTTTCCGTCACGGCGCAGCTTTTCAATATGATTTTCAATCAGATGGTCGGCTCGGTAACGTCTTTTGGTTGTTTTGTCATCAATCATCGGATCGTTGAAGCTGGCTACATGGCCGGAGGCTTCCCAGACTCTCGGATTCATCATGATCGATGCATCAATGCCAACGATGTTCTGGTGGCGCCGGGTCATTGAATTCCACCAGAGATCCTTGATGTTTTTTTTCATCTCGCTGCCCAGAGGCCCATAGTCAAAACAGGAAGAGAGGCCTTCATAGATTTCTGATGACGGGAAAATAAACCCGCGTCTCTTGGCCAGCGAAACCAGTTTATGCATCACCTTTTCGGGCGGCAGATTAACGTTCTGTACCCGTGTTGAATCAGTATTGCTCATCGTTCGTTCAAATGGTTGTAAAATATCCGGGGGTATTTCCGTTACGATAGATAAAACATAGAATATAAGAAACCAAGGGTGATAATCACTGGTTAAGGCCACTTTGGGGGATGGATGCTTTCAGGCAGTTTGTTTTTGTGGTCGAAAGACCGGTGGAGTTGTAACGTGCCGGTGGGTGTCAGTTTATGCAGGCGGTGTTGGCGGTGTCGTTGCCGGATGATTTTCAGGCGGTCTGGATTTCGGTTTTCAGGGCTATTTCCTCAAGAACTGCGCTCACTTTGATGCATCGGTCAATCATGCCGGCAAACACGATGCTGCGGCCTCTGGTATGCACTTCCCAGGTACAGCGTTCCGCTTTCTGGCGATTGCACTGGACCGCCTTGATGATCTGACTGATGACCTCGTCGAACGTGTGCTCTTCATCATTATAAAGCACAACTCGATAGGCGTCAAGAAGATCGGTGTCTGAGGGTTGCTCCGTTTTTCTGGTTTCAGGAGCAGGCCGGGATACCGATAAACTGGTTGAAAGAGAGGCGGTCATGGGCGTTGCGGAATACGTTTAAAACGATAAAATACAAAGTGCCTTTGAGAGAGGCAAGAGCGTTATACATGAATCACCGGACAACATGCCTGAAGAGAAAAAGATCCGGGGTGTACCGATACCTGGAACGAAGCTCCCAGAGGGAGTGTCATGAGATCACGGATGTGACCGTAAGAGAGTCCTGTCATGACCGGACCTTCTATCCGGGCATGCGTGATGTAGTAGTCAAAAATATGTTTAAGCCGTGTCTCTTCTCCCGTTTTTTCAGAAGTGCCGGTAAACTGACCGAACAGGATTGCCTTGCATCGGGAGAGCTGTCCTGCATTCAGGAGATGCGAGAGCATCCGGTCGACCTTGTATGCCGGTTCATTGATATCTTCGAGAAAAAGGATCGCATCGTCAAAGAGAGGGAGATAGGGTGTGCCGATCAATGAGCAGAGAACGGACAGGTTCCCTCCGATCAGTCTGCCTGATGCCTCTCCCGGCTTGAGACAGGTTACAGGGTGTTCGCTATGGTTTTTAAGCGAAAGCGCATAAAGAGGGTCAGTGAGTACTCCCCAGAAGTGCTCTTCGGTGTATGGCGTCGGTTCGTAAAGTTCCGTGGCAATCATAGGGCCGGAGAAACTCACCAGTCCCGTCGCAGCAAAAACGGCAAGCGAGAGCGCGGTGATATCTGAATAGCCGATAAGGATTTTTGGATTTGCTGCGATGAGAGCATAATCAATGTTACTGAGCAGTCTGGAGGCGCCGGATCCTCCCCTCAGACAGATAACGGCATCGACGTCGGGGTCGCCGAACATTGCATGGAGGTCAAAAAGCTTGTGTTGGTCGGCAATTGCCGGATTGGTGTCAATGCTGTTCAGGTATTTTGATGGTTTTACCTTGAATGCGCGTTTTTCAAAATATCGTGTTGCCTGTGCGATTCTGTCAGGAAAAGCAGAGTGTGATGAGGGGGAGATCAGGCCTATGGTGTCTCCCTCAGAGAGGGCTTTTGGCAGAAGGGTTTTCATATGGGCAAAAAAATGCCGAGGCTTACAGGCCCCGGCGTTTCTTTAATTTCATTAAAAATGAAATCAGGAGATCTCTTCGGTAAGCAGTATCGCCTTATTGTTGCTTACCTCAAAAAAACCGTCGGAGATCGTAAACGTTTTTTCGCTTTTATTGGCAAGCGTCAGCCTGACTGTGCCGCTTTTCAGTGCGGATAAGAGAGGCGCGTGACTTTTAAGCACCTGAAAAAGTCCATCCTGACCTGGAGCTATGATGCTCTGGATCTCGCCTGAAAAATACTGCTGCTGAGGCGTAACGATCTCAATATCAAACACTTTGTCTGAACTTGCAATGGTAATCAGTATTCGTTAAAGGGTTTTTGCTTTCTGAACAGCCTCTTCAATGGTACCGACAAGATAGAATGCGCTTTCCGGCAGATTGTCATGCTTTCCTGCGATGATCTCCTTGAAGCCTTTGATGGTCTCTTCAAGTTTTACATATTTGCCGGAAAGACCGGTAAATGCCTCGGCAACGAAGAATGGCTGCGACAGGAACC
>JAAXUM010000437.1 GCA_013336025.1 Chlorobiaceae bacterium | reverse complement strand
TCCTTCATCTTCAACCGGATGCAATCAGAGATATTGGCAAATGTTGCGGGGTTGTGAAAATTTGATTATATCGTTAACGCTGTTGTT
Source organism: Chlorobiaceae bacterium (assembly GCA_013336025.1). Lineage (GTDB taxonomy): Bacteria > Bacteroidota > Chlorobiia > Chlorobiales > Chlorobiaceae > Chlorobium. Next base: position 1,556 of record JAAXUM010000437.1, on the reverse strand, counting down.
AATTCGTTCATTTGGAATTATTTACTGAATGAACAGTAAAGGGTGCGCTATAACTTGACAGAGATACCCTGAAAAAATGGCCCGGTACAACGCGCAGATAATAGAACGAGTGCGTTTGCATCTGGTAATGATGAATTCTTGTCGCCGTGTATCATGGCTTTTAACGATAAAAAACACCCCAATCTTGAACGCCTGCTGATAAATGCAAGGCCGGTAACTCTTGATGCGTCATCGCGCGTGCTGATTCTCAGCGATCTTCACATGGGAAATGGAGGAAGACGCGATGAGTTCAGACGTAATGCCGAACTGCTCAGTACCCTGCTTGGCAATTATTATCTTCCTGAACAGTACAATCTTGTTCTTAACGGAGATATTGAAGAGCTGTTCAAGTTTCCTCTGCAAGGCATAATGGATCAGTGGGGCAGTTTTTATGAACTGTTTGAGAAGTTCGAGCAGAACGGCTTTTTTTTGAAAACGTATGGCAATCACGATACCGGACTGCTTGATGAAAAAGAGTATCCGTTAAAGAGCTATCTGGTTGAATCGCTTAAATTCCATTACGGCAAAGAGACCATACTGCTTTTTCATGGTCATCAGGCATCGGTGCTCCTCTGGGAGACCTATCCTCTGGTCAGTCGTCTTGTCGTCTTTTTTCTGCGTTATATAGCTAAACCTTTCGGCATCAGAAACTTCTCCATTGCTTATAACAGTCGTCGCCGGTTTGCCATTGAGAAATCAATTTATGATTTTTCGAACAGGGCTAAAATCGTTTCCATTATCGGGCATACGCATCGTCCGCTCTTTGAATCCCTTTCCAAAGTTGACTTTCTGAATTTTCGCATTGAGGAGCTTTGTCGAGCTTATCCCGCGGCAGATTCCGATCTCCGCATCTTAATACGGGAACAGATCGACTCCCTTAAAACCGAACTTGACTCCTGCTTTAAAAAAGGGAAAAAAATCGGACTCAGAAGCGGGCTTTACAACACTCTGACGATTCCAAGTGTTTTTAATTCAGGTTGCGGTATCGGTAAACGGGGAATAACCGCGCTTGAAATCGAAGGGGATAAAATCAGGCTGGTGTACTGGTTTAATGGGAAACAGAGCAGAAAATTTATCAGCGATCGTGACAACAGACCCGTTGAGCTTGCATCAACCGGATATTCAAGACTTGTACTTAATGAGGACAGTCTCGACTATGTTTTTTCCCGTCTTCATCTGCTTGCGTGATCTGCATGAATCTCATGCAGGGGCATAGCCCGATTTTTGCCGGGGAATCGCCCTCTGTTGATGAACTCTCATAACTTTTTCAGCTTCGTTTTTTCAGGAATCTCATGAATGGATACGGTATTGGCGAAAGCCCGAAAAAAGTGGTGATTCTTCCCACAAAACTCAGGGAGATATCCGGGTTGGCTCTTTCAGGAGAGGGAAAGCTATTTACCCATAATGATGAAAAGGGGGTAGTGTATCAGCTTGATCTTATGACGGGCAGGATAATAAAAAAGTTTTATCTGGTTATGGACATCGGCAAGGGAAAACGATGTGTCAAGGATGATTTT
>JAAXUM010000200.1 GCA_013336025.1 Chlorobiaceae bacterium | reverse complement strand
TGACGTTACCGAGCGCAAACAGATGGAAGATTCTTTGCAGGAGAGCGAGGAGCGTTTCAGAGTTTTGTTTGAGCATATCAGAGACGGAGTTTTCGTTCACCCGATGATCACTCCTGCAGAACCAGGTGCTTTTGATATGGTTAATGCCGCAGCATGCAGAACCCTTGGTTATACCCAGGAGGAGTTGCTTCGTATGGGTCCATTGGAACTGGATGATTCGGAAAGTTCTGCAATCTATATTCCTGAGGCGATGAAGCGCTTGCAGGAAGATGGATGTGTTCTGTTTGAAGCGGTACAGCGTGACAGCAAAGGGAACAAGATACCTGTCGAAGTTAATGCGAACAAGGTGGAGCTCGCAGGCAGGCCTTATATTGTTTCCACTGTTCGTGACATTACTCTGCGAAAACAACATGAGCATGAGTTACTTGAAAGCACGCAGTTTCTCAAGAGCATTTATGATGGAGTAAACAATTCCATTTTTGTTGTTGATGTCCAGTCGGATGGTTCCTATCGTTACAAGGGAATTAATCGAATGCATGAAATACTGACAGGTATCAGGAGCGAGGAGATAACAGGAAAATCTCCCGATCAGATCATTGATGCCCCTTTTGCTGAATCCATTATCCGCCGTTATGATGCCTGTATTCAGAGCGGCAGCTCCATTCAGTACGAAGAGCGGCTGGTGTTTAATGGAAAAGAGACCTACTGGGAAACGGTTCTCACCCCGGTTCGCAATGATGCCGGCCATATTTACAGAATTATCGGAACCAGTACGGATATAACCCAACGCAAGATCTCCGAAGAGAGACTGACGAAACTGAGCGTTGCCGTAGAGCAGAGTCCTGCTGTTGTTGTTATAACCGACTATATGGGAAACATAGAGTATGTGAATCCGAAATTCACACAGCTCACAGGGTATTCCGTTCAGGATGCAGTAGGAAAAAATCCTAATGTCCTTCAGTCCGGCTTGACGCCAAGGGAGATTTTTGATGAACTTTGGGATACGATCCTTTCCGGCGGGGTGTGGCATGGAGAGTTTTACAACAGAAAGAAAAATGGAGATATCTATATCGAGTCGGCGGTTATTTCTCCTATTTTCAATAAGGAGGGGTCGATCACCAATTTTGTGGCCGTAAAGGAGGATATTACCGAAACAAAAAAATTGTGGAGTGAATTGATTGCTGCCAAGGAGAAAGCAGAAGAGAGCGACCGGTTGAAAACAGCTTTTCTTGCCAATATCAGTCATGAAATACGAACGCCGATGAATGGTATTCTCGGTTTTTCTGAGCTCTTGAAGGAGCCTCATCTCTCCGGAGAGGAGCAGGCCGAATATATAGACCTTATTGATCAAAGCGGTCAGCGGATGCTTCATCTCATCAATGAGCTTGTTGATATTTCACGTATTGAAGCAGGTGAAACATTTTTGCAGATAAGCGAAACTTCGCTCAACAAGCTGATACATGATCTTTATGCATTTTTCAGACCCGAGGCAGATAAAAAAGGGTTGCTTTTCCATTGTTTCGCCGGGCTTCCGGATAGTCGCAGCACTATTGATACAGATAGCACAAAATTAAGCCAGATTTTGACGAACCTTGTCAAGAATGCTTTAAAATTCACAACGGAAGGGGGTGTTGATTTCGGCTATACCTTGAAAAAAGAGCAGCTTGAGTTTTATATTAACGATTCAGGCGTTAGTATTCCTTCAGAAATGCAGGAAAAGATTTTCGACAGGTTCAGGCAGGCGGATAACTCCCTGACCAGGCATTATGAGGGGGCCGGGCTTGGGTTAAGCATTTCCAGGGCATACGTTGAAATGCTTGGCGGAGCCATATGGGTTGAACCGATTGAGAGTGGGGGAAACAGATTCATGTTTACAATACCATACAAACCATCCGGTCTTTTGGATATGCAGCAGTTCGGTCCGGATTTTCAGGAACGAGCCGACTGTTTTTCGAGCATGACCATTCTCATTGCTGAAGACGATGAGGTCAGCAGTCTTCTGCTGAAGCGGAGCCTCAAAGGGGAGAATATCACCATTCTGCATGCCCATAACGGGGAGGAAGCAGTACGGCTGGTTCAGCAGAATCCGGCGATTCGTCTGGTCCTGATGGACATACAGATGCCGGTGATGAACGGTTTTGATGCGACCCGGGAGATCAAGGCGCTCAGACCCGGGCTGCCGGTTATCGCTCAGACAGCGTTTACTTCAAAAGAAGAAAAGGAAAAAGCAAAAGGCGCAGGATGTGACGGTTTTATTACCAAACCAGTGAATAAAATTGAGCTGCTCTGTCTTATGGAGTCGTTGCTCAACCCGTAAAACCGGGGATTGAGCGGAATCAGTCCTGCTGTAATTTCCATCAAGTGTGATCATCCCGTTAGCGATTTATTTGCTTCTTGCCGTTTTATTTCCCTGATTTTTCGTGCACCCCTCGTTCTGAAATTGCTGTCGGATGCACCATTTGCATCACAGAAGGCTTTGCCTCTGTCAAGTTCATGGACGGTCTTCCCGGAAGCATTTTTCTCATTCCCCTCAGATAGAGAGAAAATTTGTGTGACAAATTTTTCTCCTGGCCAGATGAAAATGGAGATGTCTGTGTTTTGTTTTAATTGTAACAATTGAAAACAGATAGTATTTCATTTACACCTGAAATTTTCGTAGCATAGGTCACTTTTTTGACAGGAAAACCTGAATGTGCATGGATATGCACTTGATCGTGTATTGATTACTATCACACCTTTATAAATAACCACACTTTTGTTATGAAAAAAAGAAGACTTTCCCTTGCCCTTCTGCTTGCCATGCTCGCATGGGCACCTGAAAATGCCTTGTCTGTACCAGTGCCGACGTATTACTGGGATGGATCGGGAACTGCTGCTGATAATACCGTGAGTGGAGGAGCCGGTACCTGGAACATCGGAAACAACAAGTGGACAAATGCTTCCGGTTCAGCAAACTCCAGTTGGACAGCAGGCAGTATCGGTGTGTTTTCAGGGGTTTCAGGGAGTGTTCTCGTTAAAGAAGCACAGGAGATCGCGGGCCTGGAGTTCACGGTTGACGGATATGTTCTCACTCAGGGCGCTGCGGGAGCATTGCATCTGGTCGGTGATGGTTCAGGCACCAGCATTATCGGTGTCTCAGGTAATGCCGCAACCATTGTTACAGATATCACTGGTGATACCGGCATCGGGCTTAAAAAGACCGGAACCGGTACGTTGACCCTGAGCGGAGAAAATACTTATACAGGTACGACAGATATCCAGGCAGGGAAGCTGGTGCTGAATGGCGGTGAAGCAATTAAAGATACCGGCACGGTCAATGTCGGTGTCGCTGGTATGCTCCAGCTTGGTAACCATAATGAAACGATCGGCGCACTTACCGGTTCCCCGGGTAGTCTGGTTGATCTGAAAAGCTATACGCTGACGACAGGAAATGATGTTGATTCATTCTTTCACGGGGTGATTTCAGGAACCGGTGGACTGACGAAAGTAGGAACAGGCGGTTTTAATCTGCTCGGGGCTAATACTTATACGGGAGCAACGACAATCAGTGTCGGTACTCTCAGGGCAGGAGCCGCAAATGTGATTGCTGATGGATCGGCAGTTACGGTGGCCTCGGGTGCTACGTACGATCTGAACAGCTTCAGTGATACGGTGCGTTCGATAGCCGGATCCGGAAAAATCATTCTTGGCAGTGCAACCCTGACGGCAGGTGATAATGACAATACCGAATTTTCAGGAGTGATTTCCGGAAGCGGAGGATTGACGAAAGCGGGAACGGGCGTCCTGACCCTGAGCGGGTCAAATACCTATACCGGTTTGACTGATATCCGGAAAGGTACGCTGTTGCTGGAAAACGGATCGGCGATTGCCAATAATGCCGCGGTTAACGTAGGGGCCCAGGGTTTGCTGAAACTTGGTAATGATGATGAAACTATCGGTTCACTTGCCGGTGATGCCGGCAGTCAGGTTAACCTGCAAAGCTACACCCTCAAGACTGGCGGAAACAACAGCAGCACCGAATTTGCAGGAGTGATTTCCGGAACCGGCTCTCTGACAAAAGCGGGAACGGGAACCTTCACCCTGAGCGGCAACAATACGTACAGCGGTGGTACAGCCCTGAAGGAGGGCACTCTGGCTGTTGCTAAAAATGCCGCACTGGGTACAGGAGATCTTGGTATGGCAGACGGCACAA
>JAAXUM010000436.1 GCA_013336025.1 Chlorobiaceae bacterium | reverse complement strand
GTTTGCTTTTCGCTGTCTGAAACGTCAAGCTGTGCAGTACGAAAGCGCTCGAATACAACAAGGTTTTTTCCTGGAAGTTCATGCTGGATGGCATGAGCAAACGGGAGAGGGTCGCCAATAACCATAATATCGATATCGGAACAACTCCTGTGCATCAGCATATCTCTTACATAGCCCCCGACAACGTAGGCCGTCATTCCTTTCCGGTCGGCAAGATCGCCTATTTCTTCGAGTATAGCGGGAATAGGCAGTACAATCTTCTTATCCATGGTTCAAGTATTACTCCTGTTTCGCTGCCGTTTTAAAAGCAGCGGCATTGCCGGCAATTTCGCGGGTAATCCAGTCAGCAACCATAATGGCCTTGCGACCATCTACCGACGTAACTACAGGAGGGGTATTGTTTATAACAGCGTTGATGAAGTGTTCAAGTTCATCGCTCAGAGCATTGATTTTCGGGACTTCAGGAGTAAGATAATCAAGTGTCATGCCCTGCATGGCCTCCTGAATTTCTCCGAACTGCTCCATGATTTTTTTTGCCGCAAACGATTTCAGCGGATTTTTCTGAAGAGCTTCTTCGGGTCTTACAAGTCTGAATACTTCCGATTTGCCAGTTGTCAGGTCGAGCGATGCATAGCTTTTTGGTTCGTTACAGAAAAATCGCAGTTTTCGCATACTTTTTCTGCTCAGCCGGCTTGCCGTAACATTTGCAGTCGCTCCATTGACAAAGTCAATTCTTGCTGTAGCCATATCGATTTCATTAGAAAACACCTTGACCCCTGATGCTGAAATATGTTTGATATCAGCAGGTATAAGAGAGAGAATGAGGTCAATGTCATGGATCATCAGATCGAGCACGACGGAAACATCCGTAACTCGTCGTGAAAAACCACTCAGCCTCTCAGCCTGAATATAGACCGGCTGGCCTATTGAAGACTCTACAGCTCGTAGAGCAGGATTGAATCGTTCAATATGGCCAACCTGTATTCTGACGTTTTTTGCCAGTTCAAGCCTGATCAGCTCATCAGCTTCAGCAACGGTTGTTGTCAGGGGTTTTTCGATAAAGAGGTGGATGCCCTCTTCAAGGAGTCTTCTTGCAATACTGAAATGGGCGCTTGTCGTTGTCGCGATCACTGCTGCGTCACAGTCTGCTGCAAGCTGTTCAAGAGAGTCATAGGTGCCTACATTGTATTTGTGCCCTATTTCTTCTGCTCTTGCGCGATTCAGGTCAAAGATGCCGGCAAGCTTCACATCATCTCTGTTTTGAACTATTTGTCCAAGCAGTTTTGTATGAAATTCGCCAAGCTTTCCTGTTCCGATAACACCGATCCGCATGTGGTTCATTCCCGTTAAAGCTTGTTTGACTATGATGGCAGTCTGTCCGGTTCAGGATCCAGAGCATCTATTTTGTACTTGAATAACATGAGCGAAATACCTGCACCGAGCAAAGTCAGCAGGCCGGCAAGGATATAGGGTGCATGAAAGTTCATTCCATAAAGAACACTGCCGCTGAATGGGCCCATAATGCGGGCAAACGAGTTGATGGATTGTGATAACCCGAGGATTTCCCCCTGCTTCTGTTTGTAGGTATAGAGAGATATGAGCGAAATGTTAATAGGAGCCACAAGGCTTGTTCCGATTGCAAAGAAAAACA
>JAAXUM010000435.1 GCA_013336025.1 Chlorobiaceae bacterium | reverse complement strand
AAAAGAGGCTTGCAGATTCAGAGCTTCGCGCCAAAGAGTTCGAGTCCGAGAAGATACGTTTTGAACTTGAAAACTTCAAACTGAAAGAAAAGATTAATGGGCTTGAAGAGCAGCTCTCAAAGACCCGTGATGCAAACGCGCTAGAAGAGGTACGAGAAAAAATACTATTGCTCGTCTCACAAAACGAAAACATAACAGATGCCCAGGTTGCCGGGGCCGTTGGTGTTGGAGTGCAGGTAGCCACATTTCATCTCATGGAACTTGAGAAGATCAAGTTCATTCAGTCTAGTCACATAGCAGGTTCTGATTGGGCACGTGAAAAATCTAGAACTGAGTGGTATGTTATGCAGCCCGGCAGAAGTTATCTAGTCAGCCACAGTCTTATTAAGTAAAAATCACATAACAAGAACATCCAGCTGATCGCTACGCTCCGGGTGATTTTTTCGTTTACTTCACCGCCGGTCAGCACCGCGATTAGGCAGTAAAAATTGTTTTCCAAAAAAAACCATAAGGAGGAAAGTAATGGCTAAAAAAACCAAAAATGAATCAGTAGGCCCTTCAGAGAAAGAGCTTCCAGAGCTTAAAGTATCTTTACCTGGTTGCGAGAAAGTCTGGAGCGGTGTTATCGCACGTCTTCGGATATACGATCAGCCCGCAACAACGGGGAAAAAGGTGTTTGCATATGTGTCTCCCGGTGACAATAAAGACTACATAGGATATACGGATGATCCAAACATGATTCATGCGCTGTTTCTTGCGCGGGATAATGCAAACAATATTCAAGGCTATACGAATGCCAAGTGCAGAATTGAGTGGATAGATTATTAATAAAGTATACCCGGAAATGATGCTGCTAAGGTAAATGAGAATAAATAGGGTCAATTCTTTATTCTTGACATTTGTCTGACCCCATCTGTCTCCCGGTACAAACAAAGAAAGGACCATAAAGAAGATTAATAGAGCACTTTTGGTAATTGATGTACAGAACGAGTACTTTACCGGTAAACTGCCGGTCTCTCATCCCCCGGACAGTTTGAATAATATCATCAGGATGATCGAACATTCACATAAGAAAGGAATTCCTGTGGTTGTAATCCAACATACGGCGCCGGGCAATGATTCAAAAACATTCAGGAAGGGGACTGCTGAATGGAATCTTCACCCCAAAATTGCTGCACAAAAAAATGACCATTTGATTGAAAAGAATCTGCCTGGAAGTTTTACAGGCACGGATTTGGAACCCTGGCTGCGGGAACGTGGTATCGACACGGTTGTAATAACCGGCTATATGACACAGATGTGTTGCGATACGACTGCCAGGCAAGCTTTGCACGCAGGTTTCTCCGCTGAATTCATATCTGATGCCACGGGAACACTTCAGATAGAAAACTATGCAGGACGTGTTACAGCGGAAGAACTTCATCGGGCGATTCTTGTCACTCAGGCAATGAGGTTCAGCAAAGTGATGACTACCGATCAGTGGGTAGAAAGCATCCCGTAGCGTGCGGCAATCATGCTGTTCAGCGGTTTTTCAATATGCTTTTAGATGTGCCACGCAATCCGACCATTAAAATTGAAAAGCCACGGCTCTGTAAAAAGTATATCGGCGGCAGCCTGGGCGAGGCGCAGACAGAGAATCATTCAAATAAGT
>JAAXUM010000199.1 GCA_013336025.1 Chlorobiaceae bacterium | reverse complement strand
CGAACCTGCGAATGTCGGCTCCAAAGGCCGATGCCTTACCACTTGGCGACGCCCCATCATAAAGGGCCTTGATTATACACATAATCTCCAAAAATCACAATAAAAGAAAAGGGCAACGGAAAAATCAGCACACAGAATGAAAATCACTGATTAACCGAAAGTTGAAAGAAAAAAGCTCTTCAGGCAGAACATCTGACTTTTTTATGATTAGCCCTATATTCCAGAATGCAGGACACCTCTAACCGATTCAGTGTGACCAATGGTTAAAATCAAAATCTGCGGAATAACCCGCCTGGAAGATGCCCTTCTGGCCTGTAACGCCGGAGTGGATGCACTCGGATTCAATTTCAGCATAAAAAGTCCGCGATATATCACTCCCGACAATGCCAGGGCAATCATCGAACAACTGCCCCCGTTTGTGACCTGTACAGGAATCTTTGTTGAACACTCCCCTCCTGAAATCAACGCTATCGCCAGCCACTCGGGCCTGCAGGCGGCACAACTGCACTCGGCTGCATACACTGCAGAACAGGCAAAAGCCGTCACATGCGCCAGACTTATCAAGGTTTTTCACCCGAAACCCGGCTTCACGGTTCAGGAGGTCAGGTCATTCTCGAAAGAGAGCGGAGTTAACTGCTTTCTGTTTGATACCTACAGGCCTGGTGTTGAAGGCGGTACCGGCGAGCAGATAGATGCACCGCTTGCCGCACAGATTTTTCATGAACTTGGTGAAGATTATTATGGCATTCTTGCAGGCGGGCTCAATGCTGACAATGCAGCAAAAGCGGTATCTTCAACCCGGCCCTGGGCTGTCGATACCGCAAGCGGAGTGGAATCTGCGCCGGGCATCAAAAGCGCTGAGAAAATCCACCATTTCATACAAGCTGTGCGAAACGCAGCTCAGCAGGATTGAAGCTGGCGCAGAATCAGCTCCGAGGTTGTATCAGGCAACTCAATGGTAATGAGATGTCCGCATTGGGGCACACAAACATAGGTGCCGTTTTTCGTGAACTCCTGCAACTTTCTGGTGTTTTCGCAAGTCATGATTGCATCACCGGAACCAGCGACAAACATGATTGGCATATCGACGGACTTTACCATATCAGGAACCGATCCGGTGATTTCAAGTGAGGTGATCTGACGGGTTGTCTGCTCGATTGCTTCCGGCGCGCAAAGACCAAGACTCTTAAATCCAATAAGAATATCGTGCAGCATCACGGTGTTCTGTGAAAGCACAAGCCGGGCAAAAATATAGGCAGGAAGCCACCATGTCAATCGCCGCATCAGATTATTGAACACAAAGGTAAGCGATGCCGGGGCAATTGCTGAAAGAAACTCATTGTTTGGCAGGTATCCGAAATTGAAAAAGGTCATGGATCGGATCTCCGCTTTGGCTGTCCGCGCATAGTCAAGAGCAACAAACGGACCGAACGAAAATGCCGCAATGTGAAACCGTTTGAGGGAAAGAGCTGTAACCAGCGCATCGAGGTCATGCGCAAAAAAATCAATATGATAATGATTGCGGGGATCATTGTCTGTCCATCCATGACCACGCATATCGTAGGCAATGGTTCTGATGCCACACTTGTTCAAATCTTCGATAGAGTGATGCCACCACATCCACCAGCAGTCCCATCCATGCACAAGAACAATAACATCTTCAGCGTCAACAGGCCCTGAATCATGATAGTGGTGAACAATACCGTTAACTTCAATAAAGTGGCTCTTTTCCATAAGCGCAAGCTCATAATTTGCGCGTTTTGCCTGAGCCTTGTCTGAAGAGTTGCTTTGCTGAAGAAGTTCATCACGATACTTCCTGAACTTGGCCGTAGAAAGCGGTTCATGCTGATCCATAAGTGTATAAACTTTTGATTGGCATTACGATAACTTCTTTAAAGGTATGAAAAGAAAAACGAATATTGTTACAGGATTGTTAAGACTCTCTCCAGCCGGGCAATGGAAGACTATCTTGAAAAGGGTAATCAAGCAACACGAAACATCAGAACTATTACCGTTATGAAAAAACAAACCGTCCTCTTTCTCTGTACCGGAAACTCTTGCCGAAGCCAGATGGCGGAAGGATTTCTCCGACACATGGCTGGTGACCGTTTCGAGTCCATAAGCGCCGGATTTGACATAAAAGAAGCTGTACACCCCCTTGCCGTAGAGGTCATGCAGGAATCAGGCATCGATATTTCAGATCAGAAACCAAAAAATGTAGCGCAATGGCTGGGCAGAGTCCCGGTGCACCACCTGATAATTGTCTGCGACAAGGCAAACGCCACCTGTCCGAGAGTATGGCCGGGAGTGGACGAAAAGAGAAGACTTTACTGGCCTTTTACTGATCCGGCTCTGACTGAAGGGAGTGAAGAGGAAAGGCTTGCCGTGTTCAGGGAAGTACGCAATGCCATACAGACAACCATAATGGCCTGGCTTGAAAAAGTCTGATCAAGTGCCTGGTTAGCGGGAAAGGGGCAAAAGCGGCTTGAGAAATATTTTTTCGCATTCACGACGGATGATCTCCTGCTGACCGAGAATGAGCTCGGGATCAACGGTAAAGTGATTAAGAAGCTGCGAAAATATCTGAATGGATGTTTCGAACTTTTCCGTCACCACAACATCAGCACCGGCCTTGTAGAGCATATCAACCTCATCAAGCGTTCTTGCCCTGACAATAACAAACGTCTTGTTATTGATTTCACGAATCACAGCAATACTCTTGCGAACAGCGGTATTATCCGAAACACAGAGAACCACTGACCGGGCATGATCAATACCGGCTCGCAGCAACGATTTTTTTTCCGTACAATCCCCGTAATAGATCGGTTCACCTCTGCGTCTCATGGTTTTGACAATTTCACGATCAATGTCAAGCACGGAATAGGAAATATTGGTGGCATGAAGTACTGCTGCCACGTTCTGTCCGTTCACACCGAATCCGATAATGGCCGCATGAATCTCGCCTGCGCAGATAATCGTACTGTCAGGGGGGCGGGACGGAATACCTGATGCATCTTTTGAAACCAGTGGAATAAACCCGAGAACAGGAACCACCTGATCAGCGACTTTAGGAGCAACGGCAATCATGGCGGGCGTAACGATCATCGTCACAACAATGATGGCAAGCATGGCCTGAAAAACCTCCTGACTGATCAGATGACTGTTCAGGCCGGTCTGTGCCAGCACAAAAGAAAACTCCCCGATCTGGGCAAGAGCCATACCAGCCATCATGCTCACACGCATGGAGTAACCGAGAAAAAGCGACACACCGGTAACAAGCAGCCCTTTAACGAGCAGTACAGCAAGAGCAATGGAAATAAAGAGCGGAAGATTGATCACTCTGACATCGAGCAGAAGACCGACGGAGATAAAAAAGATACTCGAAAAGGCTTCACGAAAAGGATCGATGGTCGCACTGATCTGGTGACTTTCATCCGTACTTGCAATAATCATCCCGGCAACAAATGAACCAAGTGCAAGAGAAAGTCCCGCAAGGGATGTGAGGTAAGCTGCGCCAAAACAGATGACCAGAGCACCGATAACAAGCACTTCGCGTGCATGCAGCGATGCAATAAGGCGAACAATCCGCGGCATAAGCACTCTGAAACCGGCAACAAGAGCCGCACCGAACAACAGAATAAAACCGACTTTTTTCAGAAGCACTTCAAATGAAAAGGTCGCATCAGGAGCAAGAAAATTGATACCCACCATCAGGGGCACAATGGCGATATCCTGAAAAATCAGGATTCCAAGCGCTATTCGGCCATGAGGCATTTCAAGTTCTTCGCGATCTGAAAGAATTTTCAGACAGATAGCCGTGCTGCTCACCGAAAAGGCAAAACCGAGAAAGATACCGGCTTCAACGCTGATAAGCTTCCCGATCATGAACATAAACCAGTAGCCAAGAAAACTCAACGCAAGACCGGTCAGAACTATCTGAACAAAACCGCCGACAAGCACAATCTTTTTGAGTCTTTTAAGGTCGTCTACCGAAAACTCAAGCCCGATAGTAAAGAGCAGCAGAACAACGCCAAGTTCGGCAAGAGTGGCAATAAGTTTTTCATCATAAACAACTCCGATACCGGACGGCCCGAGCACAATACCGGTAAAGATAAGACCGATAACAGGAGGAATCCTCAGTTTCTGGAAAATCAGAATAATGGCAATGGCCATTGCCCCAATAAGCGCCAGCTCGCCAAGAAAATCAAAATCGTGCATACAACCGGGATCTTGAAAA
>JAAXUM010000198.1 GCA_013336025.1 Chlorobiaceae bacterium | reverse complement strand
TTTCCGGGGCAGCTTCTTATGGCGACATAACAAAACTCAGCTGGTCTCGAGATTACCTTGCGGCTATCGAAGGCGAACAATCCGTGATGGTAAAGCAGCAAAGCTATGAAACCTGGCTTCTCAAACTTACAGCCCGATCAAAAAGCGCAACTTATCACAAGATTGATCTGTATGTAGAAAAGGGAAACTGTTATCCCCGCAAAGCGATAGTCTTCTTACAGTCCGGTAAAAAAATGAAAACAATGTACTTTACAGGCTACACAAAAAATGCAGGCAAAATGATGAACACGAAAATCGAATTTATTGATCATCTTGCCTCTGACAAGTTGACCACCCTCGCGTTCAGCAAGGTAGTGGTAAAAAAATCGCCTGATGGTTTCTTTCTGCAATCAAGTCTTCCCTCCCTGTACAGTGAAGTTGTCTATTAATCAATCACAGACTATTACCTGACTATGTTTAATTCATCTCACCATGTTTGTAAACAAACGAGTGACTCGTTGTCGCGTTTTGGAAAGATCACCGCGCTTTTTTCTTTTTTTCTTTTCCTTGCCGGGTTGCCGATTTCACTTCAGGCAGAAGAAAGTGCTGATTCCAGTGCATCTTCTTTTTCAGGCTCATTACGTCTGAGTGGCGAAGTCGAACATTTCGAAAAGAGTAATTCTCTGCTCAATCCCTCCAATATTTTAATGCGTCCCGATACTCGTGCCGAAGCTTTTTTGATTGGCAACGCTCTTTACAAAGGAATTGGCGGTGTTGTTGAAGCAGAGTTGCGTTTGAGTTACGAATATTTTTCAGGAACATCGAAAACATATTTCGAAGACCAATCATTTGATACGCAGGTCAATCAGTTGTATTACCAGACAAAATCAGGCCCGGTTTCCTTGCTTCTCGGAAGAAAAAAAGTCCGTTGGGGAGTTGGTTACTCCTATAGTCCAACAGACCTGATTTCTCAGTTGAAAAATCCTGAAGATCCTGACGATCGTTTAAACAAAATCAAAGGAACTGATCTTGTTCAGCTCTCTTATAACAACGAAAACAGTCAGCTCGATCTGGTATATCTGCCCAAAGTCAACTGGAGTTTTGACGAAACCTTTATCAGCTACAACAAATACGCCATGAGATGGTATAATTTCATCGATCCTGTCGATCTTTCGTTTGTCGGCTCAGTTGATGAAGAGGGTGAATGGGCGGCAGGCATCAACACATCAGTCTCCATAGGCAAAGCACTGGAACTCCACGCCGAGTACCTGTATCAATCTTCCAATAATAAACGCTACCCTGATCTCTATAGCAATGCTTCCGATCTTACAATACCATTCTTTTTCACAAAAAATGGCGGGATTCATGATGTCGTCATTGGCGGTCAATACACTTTTGAGAACAATCTGAACCTGACTCTGGAATACCTTTATCGGAGTTCAGGCTATTCGAACAATACATTCAATGCCTATGTCAATCACCTCGATTATCTGAACGCCGACTATCAAACATCAATAAACCCGCTACCTGCACTTGCGGGATTACAGGAATCAGCAATAAATTTCGACCTTCCGCTTCATAACCACTACCTTTTTGGACGGCTTTATCATCCTGACGTGATAGATGGCGTTTCTGTTGAAATGTACAGTCTTGTCAGTATTGCCGATGGAAGCGGCCTGTTTGTTTTCATGCCGAAATACGAAAAAAACGATGTCTATGAAGTCTATCTGCGAGTAAAAAAGTTTTGGGGCAAGAATGATACCGAATTCGGGCTGGTACCTGAAGATTTGAGCGGCATCATAGGGGTGTCGCTGTTTTTGGGCAACTAATCGCCATATAATAAGCCAACGATCATATCATATCGAAAGTATCAACCAGCAGGGACAAGAGAATATCAAACAGTAACGTCCTCTTGTCCCTGCTGGTTGGGGAAACGCAAAACAAATCGCAGGCGACGCTCTTAATCTGTTTGGCTATCTGATTGCATGATTGACAAAATCCCTAAAAAAACGAAAGCTGTGCAGATGCCTTCCGAATATTTTCTTCTCTGAATGTTCGAGCCATATTGATCAGCGCATTTGTTGACGCATCATGAGCGGTAATAGCCTCTTCCGACTGGATCTCCGGCAGAATCGTTCTTGCAAGCTGCTTGCCGAGTTCGACACCCCACTGGTCAAAAGAGTTGATGCGCCAGATTACGCCCTGCACAAAAACCTTGTGCTCATACATGGCAATAAGACTGCCAAGCATGAAGGGATTCAGCTCTTGAACAAGAATGGTATTGGTTGGACGATTCCCCGAAAAAACCTTATGTTTGAGCAGCTTATGCATATCGGCCTCATCATATCCGGCATCGGAAAGTTCAGCGCGAACCTCTTGTTCGGTCTTGCCCTTCATCAATGCTTCAGTCTGCGCAAAACAGTTGGCAAGCAGCATATCATGATGCTCCCCTGAGGGATTCTGACTTTTGAGTGGAACAATAAAGTCAGCAGGAATTAAATCAGGCCCCTGATGGAGTAACTGAAAAAAAGCATGCTGCGCATTCGTGCCTGGTTCTCCCCAGATTACCGGACCGGTAGCATGATTGACAGTATGGCCATTCTCATCAACCCTTTTCCCGTTACTTTCCATATCAAGCTGCTGCAAATAGGCCGGGAAACGGTGGAGATACTGATCATAGGGTATGACGGCATGGGATGCTGCATCAAAAAAGTTGCGATACCAGATGCCGAGAAGGGCAAGAATAACCGGCATATTTTGACTGAACGGCTCATTGAGAAAATGCTCATCCATAGCATGAGCTCCTGCCAGCAGTTCCTCGAACCGGTTAAATCCGAGATAAAGGGCAATGGAAAGTCCGATTGAAGACCAGAGAGAGTACCGACCGCCAACCCAATCCCAGAAACGGAACATGTTCGCATCATCAATACCGAACTCCACCACCTTTTCCTGATTCGTTGAAACAGCGGCAAAATGTTTTTTAATGTACTCTTCCTCAACTGCCTGAGCTAAAAACCACTCTCTGGCAGTCAGCGCATTGGTCAGGGTTTCCTGAGTCGTAAAGGTTTTTGAGGCAATAATGAACAGTGTTGTTTGAGGATCGAGTCTTTTGAGGGTCTCTCTGATATGGGAGCCATCGATATTTGATACAAAATGAACCTCCAGTCCGCCATGAGCAAAAGGCTTAAGGGCTTCAGTAACCATATACGGACCGAGATCCGAACCTCCGATACCGATATTAACGACGTCAGTGATCGATTTACCTGTATACCCTTTCCATTTTCCCGATATTATCTCCTCACAGAAGTTTTTCATCTGGAGCAGCACGTCGGCAATTTCATCGGCAATATTCAGGCCATCAACATCAAGAACATAACCGGAAGGCCTGCGGAGAGCGGTATGAAGAACTGAACGTTTTTCAGTGAAGTTGATCGGTTCACCCTGAAACATCTGTTGACGTTTTTCATCCACTCCGGCAGAGTGCGCTAACTCAAGCAGGAGCTCCATTGTTCTGGAGGTTATCCTGTTTTTTGAATAATCAAGCAGCATCTCTTTCCATTTCACTGAAAACCTGACAAACCGGTCACTCTCACAGGCAAACATGTCGCGGATTGTTTTTTTGTCAACCTCTTGCTTGTGAAAAACCAGGGCACTCCAGGCTGCGCTTCGGGATAATTCCATAATTGATAATAAATTCTAAGAGTTACAAAAAATCACCTTTCAGTATGGGAAATAGCGAAGCTTGAGCGTTGATCTTCCGTCGGATACTTCCACTCCAACAATTTCAGCGATGCTCCGGATAATATAAAGTCCTCTTCCGGAAGTACGTAAAAGAAAACACTCCAAAGTCGGGTTCGGGAGCTGTTCAGGACTGAAACCACTCCCGCTGTCGCTGATTTCTGCCTCCAGAATCAATTGCTCTCCTGAAAAATCCGCACGCATGGCAAATTCCACGAAAAGCTCTTCCCTGCTCTTGTTCCCATGACTGACAGCATTGACAAAAGCTTCCTTCATCGAAAGCTCCAGCAAAGCAAGAAAACCTTCGCTATATCCCTCGATCTCACCAAACGTCCGGAGCACTGTTCGCAGTACCTCATACTCTGCCGCTTTGCTCTGTAAAAGAAGAGAACAAACATTCATAGGCAAACCGTGAAAATCCATACATAAGACACGTCTTTTAATTTACCATTACCTTTTCTTGTTCACAAACGGATAAACAACACCCAAAAAGCTTAAGGGCATCTCTGTTTACTTGCCCC
>JAAXUM010000434.1 GCA_013336025.1 Chlorobiaceae bacterium | reverse complement strand
TGTGATGAAGAATGCGGTGCTCCGTATGCCCGCCCTCCATTGCCATGTCAAGATTCCCGTCAGGTTTCCGGTCAAAATCGACCCCCATCTCAATCATTTCCCTGATGCGTTCAGGGGCCTCACTGACAACCATCCTGACTACTTCCTCGTTACAGTATCCTGCACCGGCAACCATCGTATCCTTCACATGCTTCTCAAACGAATCGGGAGAATACATTACAGTTGCAATCCCCCCCTGAGCGTAATGGGTATTCGTATCTTCAAGGCTTGCTTTGGTAACCACGCACACTTTTCCGTAAGCGGCAGCCTTAAGGGCAAAAGCAAGACCGGCCAGTCCGGAACCAATAACAAGAAAATCATATTTAACTTTCATCAGCGCGTCCTTTCAGCAACAGAGACCAAAGATACAAATTGATTGCAGACATTCATACCGATTGTAAAACAGAGGATTTTAGCTTACTTTTGCCCGGTTAATAAGCAGAACTGAGAAGAAAAATGGCCCAGGAAGATATTTTCAAGAAACTTGTTTCGCATTGTAAAGAATACGGTTATGTTTTCCCTTCAAGTGAAATCTATGATGGCCTGGGAGCTGTATATGACTATGGTCAGTACGGCGTTGAGCTGAAAAACAATATCAAGAAATACTGGTGGGACAGCATGGTCCTTTTGCATGACAATATTGTCGGGCTTGACTCCGCAATTTTCATGCATCCCACCATCTGGAAAGCCTCCGGACACGTGGATGCATTCAATGACCCGCTTATTGACAATAAGGACAGCAAGAAAAGGTACCGTGCCGATGTTCTGATAGAGGAACACCTCGCAAAATTCGAGGAGAAAATTGAAAAGGAAGTCGAAAAGGCAAAAGCCCGCTTCGGCGAAAAGTTTGACGAGCCTCTCTACCGTTCCACAAACCCGCGCATTCTTGAAACTAAGCAGAAAAGCGACCAGCTTCACGAGCGCTTTGTAAATGCAATTACAAATAACGATCTCTCCGAACTGAGGCAGATAATTCTCGATAATGAGATAGTATGTCCGGTATCCGGAACACGTAACTGGACCGATGTCAGGCAGTTCAATCTGATGTTTGCAACCGAAATCGGGTCTACATCCGACGGGGCGATGAAAATCTTCCTGAGGCCCGAAACAGCCCAGGGCATATTCGTGAATTTCCTGAATGTACAGAAGACCGGACGCATGCGCCTTCCCTTCGGGATAGCCCAGATAGGAAAGGCATTCAGAAATGAGATTGTGGCCAGGCAGTTCATCTTCCGCATGCGCGAATTCGAGCAGATGGAGATGCAGTTCTTCGTTCAGCCCGGCACCGAACTCGCCTGGTTCGAACAGTGGAAAGAGGCCAGGATGAAATGGCACCAGGCACTTGGCTTCGGCGAAAACAACTACCGTTTCCATGACCATGACAAACTGGCCCATTACGCCAACGCAGCCAGTGACATAGAATTCAAATTCCCCTTTGGATTCAAAGAGGTCGAGGGCATTCATTCACGAACAGATTTTGACCTGAAACAGCATCAGGAATTCAGCGGAAAAAAGATGCAGTACTTTGACCCTGAGAAAAACGAATCATATGTGCCTTATGTAATTGAGACTTCGATAGGGGTCGACAGGATGTTCCTGCAGGTGATCTCAGCCTCATATTATGAAGAGGAT
>JAAXUM010000197.1 GCA_013336025.1 Chlorobiaceae bacterium | reverse complement strand
ATTCTTGTCGGGAACAGCTCCACAAGGAACGCGGCAATCGGGCCGTACACCATGGTCACGAAAAGAACCTGAACAAGCACAAGTCCGATCATTTTATAGTACGAACTCTCTGAAAGGGTTGTTTCCTTCTTGGTTTCAGGTTTCAGTTTTCCGGCAGCAGCCAGTGCGGCTTTCTTTTCAAGATCAACAGGCGCAGTCTCCTTTTTGGTCTCCTTGTAGGTGGTTCCGTCTTCGAAAGTTTTCTTTGTTATGGTTGTCTTGACGGAATCAGCCCCTTTCAAAGCCAGCTTGATCTCTGTTGTTGTCTTTTCCTTGATTTCGGTTTTGGCCTTGAGATTGGCTTCAGCGTACATGATGGTATAGATCGGCCTGTAGGCGACCACAGCAATAAGCATACCGGTCATCATGATGTACTTGCGCCCGATCTTGTCGGAAAGCGCTCCGAAAAGGATAAAGAACGGTGTTCCGACGAGCAGCGCTATGGAGATGATGTAGTTGCTCTGCACAAACTCGACATTACAGGCGTTCTGAAGGAACGAAAGAGCATAGAACTGCCCGGTGTACCAGACCACGCCCTGACCGGCTGTTGCGCCAAGCAGTGCAAGCAGCACCATTTTAAGGTTGTCTTTTTTCTGGAAGCTCTCGGCAAGAGGGTTCGTTGAGGTTTTTCCCTCTTTTTTCAGTTTTGCAAATGCAGGTGATTCCGACATTTTCATGCGGATGTACACAGAAATGGCAACAAGAAAAATCGAGAGAAGGAACGGAATTCTCCAGCCCCAGTCGGTAAAGGTTTCAACACCAAGGGTCTGGCGCACAATGAGAATGACGCCAAGAGAGACAAAAAGACCGATGGTGGCAGTTGTCTGGATAAAACTTGTCCAGAAGCCTCGTTTGTCAGACGGGGAGTGTTCCGCAACATAGGTTGCCGCACCTCCGTACTCTCCTCCGAGTGCAAGACCCTGGAGCAGCCTCAGTACAAAGACGATTGCCGGGGCTACAAACCCGATGGTTTTATAACCGGGAACCAGACCGATGGCAAACGTGGATCCGCCCATGATGATGAGTGTCACAAGAAAGGTATACTTTCTTCCGATCAGGTCGCCAAGGCGGCCGAAAAACAGTGCGCCGAAAGGTCGCACAACAAAACCTGCCGCAAAGGTAGCGAGGGTCGCAAGCAGTGCTGCTGTTGGATTGTCCTTTGGAAAGAATTGCTCGGAAATAATCTTTGCAAGACTACCGAAAATGTAAAAGTCATACCATTCGATGAGCGTACCAACGGAGGATGCGGTAATAACCCTCCTGATGCTGGTTACCTCTTCGTTTTGGGAGACGGTTGAGACATTTTTTGCCATACATCTTCTCCTTGATTGTTAAACGGAAATAGTGTTGATGAAATTTTGTCAAGCTGCACCATGCAGCAAGCGGATTTACTGAATGAACTCCTGCTCATTTTCTTTTACGACAAGAACAGGGCAGGGAGCTCGCCTGATGACATGTTCGGCTACACTGCCAAGGATCATTCTTTTAAGGCCGCGACGACCGTGAGATCCCATGATGATGATGTCGGCCTCCTTGCGTTTTGCATAATCGAGAATGCACTCTTCGGCAAATCCTTCGTAAATGACATAATCGGCAACAATGCCATGCATCTGTTCTTCTTCGATCAGGGCGGCAAGCTTTTTCTCTTCTTCCGCACGCTCCGATTCGAGTCCGTGTGAGTAATTGATTGTCGGATCATTTTCCACAACGCCAACAAGAAAAACTTCCCCGCCGGAAAGTTTTGCAAACTCATTGGCATAGTTCAGCGCTTTGCGCGATAAACCCGAAAAATCAACCGGACAGATGATTTTTTTAATGGTAATCATAGCTCAGTCGTTGTGTTTTGGTTAATGAAAAAATATAACAATCCCTGCCAGGCAGTGTCATGCAGGAAAAACTGTTATTTTCTCTATCAGAGGTTAAATGTTATACCGGAACAAACTCAATCCGTTATCGGATACACCGGCACATGTATTAATAAAGAACAGTTATCTCTTCTTCTGTCTTTGCGAACAGGCCAGGACGCATTGTACGTACAACCCTTATTGCCAGTCTGAAATCCGGAATGGTTCGTGTTCAGAAAAGCCTTGTTGCCTACAGAAAAAAGTATACGATAAATCTACGAAAAATAATCTTTACCTATATACGTCTGATCAGGTAAAAGATGATCGAATGAGAGATTTTTTCTGAAGTATTTCTGATAACAATTGTTACGGATGATTCAAAAAAAAGCCGCAGAGCTCTGCGGCTTTTTTTGAGGATCAAAACGGACCTTAGAAGGATACCGTTGCTACGATTTCAGTACGAAGCCTGCTGTACTCATCATTCTGTCCGCCGTCATTATAGTCTTTACCGGCTGCCCAGTAACGCACGATCGGGGTGAGGCTGAAGGTACCCATTGCTGATTCGTAAACCTTGAAGTTATACTGAGCCCAGACAAAGAGGTTGTCGTAATTAATATCACCGCTATTTGTCTTGTCGTTGGTGTTGTTGTAATCAACCCAGGCCATGAACGGGCCGTATTCGCCTTTCAGTCTGAGAAGGTAGCCGCTGTAGTCTACATCAGCAGGAGCACCACCAACGGTGTACTTGCCGTTGTCATCACATGCGGTATAGAAACCGCTCAGACCGATTTTTGCTTTCCCTGCAGGAATGGTAACATTTGCACCGAAGATGTAGGGGGTGACATTCTCATAAACCAGGCCATCCACATTGGTGAGGGCGATGATTGCCTGAGGTTCAACGGTGACATTGCCGAGCGTTGCCTTGTAGCTGAGGTGCAGACCGTAGCCGTCGTTGAACAGTCCGTCGCCTTCTCCTGAGCCGTTGTTATCAGCGGCGTCATTATCAAGAACGATCAGTGTGGCATTAAGTTCACCAGATCCGATTTTTGCTCCGTAATTGAGACCGAAGATGCGATCCATGTTGTAGGTCGCAACAGGAATATCACCAATACCGATTGTTTTACCACCGGTGATGCCTACAGCGGTAGGGATCGGGTACAGTGCGAGGTCAAAAATAGGGTTGTTCATGCTGTTGAGAGGAAGGCGTCCCATCATGTAGTGGCTGTTCTCCATCATGCGCCCGAAATACAGATTGGAGATATCGATTTCTCCATCCTCTGAATTGTTGTCTTTTACCGTGTTCCAACCACCGGCAGCGTTGTCGCTGGTGATCAAGGCTTTGAAAAAGTAACCGCTGCCAAGGTCGGCTGAGGCTTTCAGGCGTAGACGGTAGGCAAAGTTGAGATCGTCTTCGTTGTTCTCATAACTGCCATAGTAACCAAGCTGTTCATCTTCAAACTGGCCTCTGAGGCGGACTGAAGCGTCACCTCCGAACTTGATTTCTGCGGATGCAGGTGATGCGTACGCAAGTACAGCAAACATCGCTGCAAGAGACAGCATTTTTTTCATGTGTGTTCTCCGTTAGGTTGTGTGTGGTTTTTTACTGTATAAAAATCCTGCCCTTTTGTGTCATGAAAGGGCGTGAGTATGTGTGTGAAAGAACAGGTAAAGCAAAACATTAACGCTGATTATAGCAAATAACTAAAAAAAAACAAAACAATAACAATTGCTTATGCCTGTTCTTTTTGTGTGTACCTGGATATATATCTATACGATAATATAGTTTTCAGGAAAGAGATTTGCAAGATGATGGCGCATTCTTGCTGTCCGCATAGGGTTCTATGTTGTCAAAATCGGTAACATTATAGAGTTTAACCAGATGATGGATATGATCAGGAACAAGAACATCAAGTCGATCAGGGGTGTAGTGCCGGACAAAGAAATAATTTCTCAGTGCATGGATATCAATTGAGTAACGTGCAAACTCGATTCCTCTCGGACCTTTTTTTGCTTTGAGGGCACTGAGAAGTTTCCCGAAAAAGAGCGGCATGGATTTTCTGTCACCAAGAAGTTTTGGTTCCAGAATCGGGCCTATTGTAGGCTGTATAGAGGCTTTGACTGCTCCAAAACTTTCACCGCTGCCCGTTTCAGGCGTTATGGCGATCTCTGAACGTATGAGATCGAGGAGCTGGTTCCCCTTTTCTGTCCGGACAAGCATCCATTGTGTTTTTCCTTTTGGTGTGAATGGGGCACCAAAGTATCCGATGGTGATGTCGGCGAGGCTGTTGATATAATCAAAGCAGCTCATGCAACTGTTTGAAAAAACGCCAACCTTCAGAACTTCGGCGGGCAGGCTGAAAAAAGGAATTTTTTCGATTTTTCCGTCACTG
>JAAXUM010000433.1 GCA_013336025.1 Chlorobiaceae bacterium | reverse complement strand
TCCGCATCCATGCCAGGGAGGATGCAATCGCCAGTATCATGACGAAAGCGTGGCAATCAATGCTGTTGAGCAGGTTGTCGGCAACTACGGGATTGAGCATAATCTTCAGCTTCCCGGGCCGGGCGCTGATACCGGAAAGCGGGTGGCTGTTATCGGCGGCGGTCCAGCGGGGCTTTCAGCTGCCTATCAGTTGCGTCGAAAAGGTCATGCCGTAACGATTTATGATGCCAATGAAAAGCTTGGCGGCATGGTACTCTACGGAATCATGGGGTATCGTGTAGACCGCAACGTTCTTGATGCCGAAATTCAGCGCATCATCAGACTTGGAGTCGAAACGAAGATGGGGGTTCGTATCGGAACCGATATCACCCTTGACCAACTTGAAAAAGAGTACGATGCTGTTTTTGTCGGTATTGGTGCCCAGGTTGGACGTTCCCTTCCGATTCCGGGATCTGCTGATACAAAAGGCGTGACGAATGCCATTGACTTTTTGAAAAACTACGAGGTGGAGGGCGATGACATCGCCGTCGGAAAAAAAGTGGTTGTTATCGGTGACGGTAACGTTGCCATGGATGTGGCTCGTCTTGCGTTGAGGCTTGGTTCCGAGGCAGTACTGATTTCCGGTGTGCCGAGGGAGGAGATGGCCTGTTTCACCAATGAGTTTGATGACGCCATACGGGAAGGATCAGCAATTCACTACATGACCGGAACGGTAGAGGTTCTCAAGGGTGAGGAGGGTGTTTGCGGTCTTCTTTGCTCAAAAATGGTGAAAAAGGAGAAGGGTGAAGAGGGATGGAACTCGCCGATTCCCTTTTTACGGTATAAAAGTACCGGTGAAACGTTTG
The DNA here is from genome assembly GCA_013336025.1 of Chlorobiaceae bacterium. Taxonomy (GTDB): domain Bacteria; phylum Bacteroidota; class Chlorobiia; order Chlorobiales; family Chlorobiaceae; genus Chlorobium. Next base: position 829 of record JAAXUM010000433.1, on the reverse strand, counting down.
AAATCCAATGCGATATGGTTGTTGCCGCTATCGGGCAGACAACCGACATGGGAGGTTTTGAAGGTGTTACGAACGGTCAGTCATGGCTCAAGGTCGACAGGTATTTCAGGCTGCCCGGCAGGGAGAACGTTTTCGGCGGCGGAGATGCCATAAAAGTCGATCTTATCACAACGGCTGTAGGTCACGGACGCAAGGCTGCAATGTCCATTGACGCTTTTCTCAAGGGTGAGCCTTTTGCCGAGCAGGGTTATCGTGAGGTGGCGAAGGTTCAAAAACAGGATATTCTCTATTTCTATCACTCCCCCCAGGCAAAAAGAGAGACCATTGAGCTGGAAAATGTTGTGGGTAACCATCAGGAGCTGCTTGAGGCACTGACAAGAGAAGCGGCCAAAGCTGAGTCAGAGCGTTGCATGAGCTGCGGACTCTGTTTTGACTGCAAGCAGTGTGTTTCCTTCTGTCCCCAGGAGGCAGTCAAGCGATTCAGGGACAACCCGCCCGGCGAGGTGGTTTATACCGACTATTCAAAATGTGTCGGATGTCATATTTGCTCTCTGGTCTGCCCGTCAGGCTATATACAGATGGGAATGGGAGAGGGCCTTTAACGGTTTGAATGGCAACGTTGAAAAACAGGGAAGGAGAAGATCAATGTCCGAAGATTTAATTCGCCAGGTTGAGGATGCGATTGCATGCTCAAGAAGCTGGTCTGAAAAAGGGTGGCCTGTTACATTCGGGCCTCGCAATGTGGCTGTTTCATCGCTCAAAGAGGCAAAATCGCTACCAGCCACCTTTCTTTATCGTCAGGAGGCGCTGAATTACTGGAATCAGGCCC
>JAAXUM010000196.1 GCA_013336025.1 Chlorobiaceae bacterium | reverse complement strand
CCTCACGACAGGCAGTTGACAACTGCCTGTCGATGGCACCGAGCAAGTTGCCCGGAGGTCTGGTTCAAGTCTTGAGTCATCAAAAAACCAAATGCAGCGGAATATTTTATGCGTTACGAAAAGCTCCAAACAAACTACAGCGGCGAGTTGAAGTTATAGCCCAGTGAGAGGCCGAGCACATTACTTCTGAAATCGCCGTCAAAAGCTTCCATCCTTCCGGCTGTGGCCATAACGGAGATGGCGGGGGTGATGTCGTATCCTAACCCGAGATTGCCCTGCCAAACCAGCCCTGAACCTACAGCGACTCCGCCGCCGCCGGCAGCGCCGGCAAGCGCCTCGGCATTGAGGTAGAAACGGTCGGTAATATTTTTCCTGATACCGGCACCGAGCAGACCGGTCATGTAGGCTCCTGCATTTCCGTCATAGGCAGCAAGACCCTGCCCACTGAGATACCAGTTGCGATCGAGAAAATAATCGATCTGAACTCCGAGGTTCTGAATATCCTCATCGACATGGTGGGTGCGCCAATGATCATCGGCTTTGAAATAGGTCTGATTGACCAGACGAACCCTGAGATATTCCGCATCGTCACCCTTTGCCGCAGTACGGGAAAGATTCCGGTCTTGCCCTCTGCCTGCTTCATATCCAAGATTCAGAGCAATACTTGTGGATTCAAAGCCACCAGAGAAAGAGGTAAGGTATCCGCCGGAAACTCCGGCAAAAAAGTTATCCGTTAAGAAAAACTGCAATCCGGCTGATGCATCGAACAGGAGACCGCCTCCGGTATCGACATCACCCCCGCCTCCACCGCCAACAGAGAGATCGGCTGTGGCATAAAAATCATCGGCAAGCGGGAGACGGGCACCGACACCTGTAAGAATCTGCATATATCCTGTACTGCCCCTGCTTGCAGCTCCTTCCATTTCCAGTTTGGCATACCAGGTTTCATCAAAATAGGTCCGCCACTCAATACCGAGCAGTGCCAGATCGTCCTGATCGCCGCCCGAAAGGGTATTGGTGGATGACGATACCTGAAGGTCTCGCCCTATGACTGCAAGAGAGTGTTTGCGTGGAGGATCCTGCCGGGAAGAGATTCGATCAGCATTGCGCTCCATCCCCCCTTCCACCGGGAAATAAAATGGCAGCGACAACGAAACAAAGGGCTGTACTGATGAAATTGAGCCGCTGTTGGGAAAATCCACATAACTGACGCCTGCTCCAAGGGAGCCCCAGCTGCCGATCCGGCAGGTAAGTGCGGCATGCGTTCGCAGCATAAGTCCGCCTCCGCTGAGGTTGTAACCGCCCCTCCCGCCGCCTGCGCCGACAAATACACCGGATTCAAGACCGAGCCGGTCAGTAAGCGGGACGTGCAGGGTTCCGTCGATACCGAGTGTGATAAACCCGCCTCTCTCTCCACGCACGGCCATCCAGGTACCTATGCCCATACTGAAGTAATCACTCAACTCATGACTGACACCAAGCCCGACCATTCCCATGCTCTCGTCACCAGGCAGATCCCACTCTTCATAAACTGCTTTAACGGCAGCATTGTTATCGGGACTCTGAATGGAGTCCGTTGCCGCATAAACCGGGGCTGAGAAGCATGGAAGAGCTCCGAGCAGCATCAGTTTCGAAACTTTTCTGAAAAATGTCATAGGAGTGCTGTTTGAGTGTCAACTGAAATCCAATCAACAAGAGAGACGATCAGAATCAAAGAAGGGAGAGCGAGGCCTCCCCGCAGTTGTACCATAGCAACAGAAGTGTTCTTACCGAAGTATACGCATTATCATGTAATTCCCCGAACAGAATTCTGAAAAGGGAGTCTCCGTTCATCCGTTACGACAATGGAACCTGACAGCAGGATGTGTCAGGTTTACAGGTATCGACAATCGGAATTTTACGCCGCCGAATTCCCTGCCCTGCTACTTTGCTGCCTTGATACGAGCCCCTTCGTGCAGTTCGTTGGCAGGGTGTACAATCACCCTGTCGCCGGTACCGAGTCCTTTGAGAACCTCGGCTTCATAGGTACCGCGCAACCCGATAGTAACCGCTCTCTGCGTTGCCCTGTCGCCCTTGATGACAAAGACGTTCCACCCTTCCCTGCTCCTGAAAAGAGCGCTTACCGGAACCTTGAGAACACTCGCCGCTTCGCGGAGCACAATGGAGCCCTGTACACGGAAGTTGTCGCCAAGGCGCGGTTCGTAGTCGTTGAGGAGGGCGATAATGTTTACCCTCTTTTCTTCAATGCCAAGCGCTGAAAGTTTTGTAAATGCGGCTGGCTCGATGGTTTTAACCACCCCCGGCAACACGTTATCGCCTCCCCACTCCTCAATCAGCACCGGATTGCCCGGTCGGACCCTGACGGCATCGGAGGAGAGAACATCGAGAACGATCTCAAATTTTGCAGGATCTCCGATATCAAGAAGGGGTGATCCAGCCTGTACAAGGCGTTCGTTTTTTTCATGGATTCGAAGCACTCGGCCGTTAACCGGAGCGATAACCGGATAGGGTTTTCCCGAAATTGTCTGATCAACAAAGGTCTGAACGGCGGAAAGGTTGTATCTGGCCGCTTCAAGCAGCGAGGCTGCTGCCTGTTTTTCTTTTTTCAGCACCTCGGCTTCGTTCCGGGCGAGTTCGAAGCTCTCCTTCGATACGGCGCCTTCCTCATAGAGCCGTTGGTAGCGGCTGAACCGGAGTCCGGCCTGACCGAGATTGACTGCAACCTGACGCTGTCGCGCAAGGGCTTCCTGCATCGAGGCTCGCGCCGATCCCACCCTCGCTTCCGCTTCCCGGTACTCTCGCGACCCGAGATCGGGTGGCAGAATAAAGGCAACCCCGGCTCCCTGCTTGACACTGTCGCCCTCATCGAGCGATATCCGCTGCAGGTTACCCGTTACCGGAGCGGCAAGAGTGAAGCGATCGTTCACCCGCGTTACCCCTTCGGCTTCGAGGGTGACCCTGAGTGGTCCGGAAGCGACTTCTGCAACGTCCACCGGAATTGCAGCAGGCCGAAAAACGATAACAAGAGTGATGGCGACAACAACTGCTGAAACAGCAGCAAGGCGCTGCGTTCTGGAAAATCTGTCAAAAAAGCGGTTCGGCATGCTACTCCCTTGTTTTAAGAACGGCAATCAGGTCAAGCTTGACGAGTCGCCGGTGAATGAGCAGCGCTGAAACAAGCGCAACTCCTGTAATAACGCAAAAAGCAAAAAGAAAGTTGGTGGTGCTGAAGACAACCGGCAACCGGTAAAGTTCCGAGCTGAGAGCAAGCGAGAGCATCGCCGAGAGGAGAATGCCGAGCAGAAACCCGAGCGGAATGGCAAAGAGAATCAAAATCGCCTGTTCGCCAAGCAGAATCACCGATATTTCGGTCATACTGAACCCGAGCACTCTGAGGCTTGACAGCTCCCTTGCCCGTTCGGAAAGCGAAATTCTCGCTCCGTTGTACACCACGGCAAAAGCAAGCACACAGGCAAAGGAGGTAAGAATAAGCGTGGATGTGGTCATGCTTTGAGCAATCAGACGGTTGAAACTCTCTTTCATTGACCGGAGCATCATGATGCCGGCAATACCCGGCATATTCTTGAAATCCTGATAGATTCTCGTGGCTTTCTCAGGATCGAGCCGAAGGTATGCCGCATTGAGCGCTCCCCCATCCCCGGCGAGTTGATCCAGCTGGCGGATATTCATGTAGGCCGATAATCCAAGAATTTCATCGATGGTGCCGCTGACCCTTACCGGAGAGCTTCTCCGGCTTCCCTGAAGGAGTTCGACCATGAGCGTATCTCCTTTTCGGACTCCGAGTGCGTCGGCGAGAGTCCCGGTCAGAAGAACGCCCTCTTCGGGAAGCGCAAAAGAGCGGTTGCTGCGGTCAACCAGTCGCTGCAGACCACTTGCCGACTCAAGCCCCTTGAGTGCCTGTCTTTTCGTTCTGTGACCGAATCTGAGCTTTACAGGCTCTTCCCGGTAGTATTCATGTTCAAGCACCCCGTCTATCGAAGCGAGATCCTGCGCTACGGAGGGGGGCATCGGTTCATTGAAAACCACCGTCACATCCTCTCGATGCCTGGAACTGAACTCCACCTGCACCATCCGGTCTACGGCATCATAGGTATATCGTCCGGCAATGAGAATTGCTACGGCAAGAGAGATCATGAATACTGAAATCGATGCTTTCCATTTTCGGCGCATCAGGTTGCGAACGATAATCCGCAACGGCAGGGGCATGTTTCGGCGCAACAGCTCCCTGTCGATGCGTCCTGATTTGTAGATTGGC
>JAAXUM010000018.1 GCA_013336025.1 Chlorobiaceae bacterium | reverse complement strand
TACTCAAGTGCCTCCTGGGCATTCATCCAGCGATCTCTTTCAGAATCCTCCCTGATCTGTTGAACATCTTTTCCGGTATGCCGGGCAAGAAGCTCTTCAAGAAGCCTCCTGATCTTTTCTATTTCGCGTGCCTGGATAATAATATCGCTTTCCTGACCCTGAGCGCCGCCGGATGGCTGATGAATCATGATTCTTGAATGAGGCAGCGAAGCCCGTTTGCCCTTGGTGCCGCTGGCAAGCAGAAATGCGCCCATGCTTGCAGCCATACCCACACAGACTGTTGAAACGTCAGGACGGATATACTGCATGGTATCATAAATCCCCAGACCCGCCGAAACGCTGCCACCCGGAGAGTTGACATAGATGTAGATATCACGTTCCGGATCTTCCGATTCAAGAAAAATAAGCTGCGCCATGATAAGGCCGGCAACATGCTCGTCAATGCCGCTGCCAAGAAAAATAATCCGCTCTCTCAGCAATCTCGAAAAAATATCGAACGCCCGTTCGCCGCGACCCGAGGTCTCAATAACCATCGGCACAAGTGAACCGGTAATCCCCTGCTCTATAGCGCCTGAATAGAGTTTACGTGCATGATGCTCAAACCCGAAGTTGATATTTGCCATGAAAAAATTTTGTTTGGATTGGTTAACAAGCTGTCGAGAAAGCAGATGACCCTGTCGCGACGCATCCGCTCATGACGTGAGCTGATTAAAATAAACACTCAAAATACAGAGACATAACAAGAAATCAAGAATTACGGTTCCGAATAAGAAAAAAAGGTAACTTTTTATACGGCCAACCCGATCATGAATTCAGCCCGGGTTTGGTTATATTCAATTCCTTAAGAATCAAAACATCGGTAACCATGCAGGTACGCCTGATTTCAGCCACCGCGCCGCTGATCAGTATTGACAACAAACCCCTTTCGGCAGAAGGCCTCATGGCCTACTGCGCACGAGTATCAAGCCCGCACCAGGAAAACGACAGTTATGCCAGGTTACTCGCATACTGTCTTGAACATAAACACTGGAGCGTTTTTGAAATGGCCGATATGACCGTTGAAATTGTCACCTCAAGAGCAATTTCTCCCCAGATTCTCCGACACAGAAGCTTTCAGTTTCAGGAATTTTCACAACGATACGCCAAAGCCCAGGCAATAGAAACATACCAGCCACGCCGACAGGACAATAAAAACCGTCAGAACTCCCTCGATGACCTTGACCCGTCCACCTTCGCCTGGTTTGATGAAGCGCAGAAAAACATAGCCGGTCTGGCAATGGAAAAATATAATGAGGCACTGGAAAAAGGCATTGCCAAAGAGTGCGCAAGAGTACTCCTGCCGCTCGGCACTCAGACAAAACTGTACATGAAAGGATCGGTGCGCAGCTGGATTCACTATCTGGAAATCAGAACCCTCGAAAGCACCCAGAAAGAACACAGGGAAATAGCGATAGAAATAAAAAAAATATTTTCAGGCCTCTTCCCTGCCGTGTCAGCAGCACTTGGGTGGATCTAAATCGCAAGCATGGTCATAAGACGCACAATCTGCGTTTTCAACTCCCTGCGATGAACGATGAGATCAAGAAACCCGTGCTCAAGAAGAAACTCCGCACGCTGAAACCCTTCAGGCAGATCTCTTTTGATGGTATCCCTGATCACCCTTGGTCCGGCAAAACCGATCAGTGCCTTGGGTTCGCTGATATTGATATCACCAAGCATGGCGAACGATGCGGTAATCCCCCCCATTGTCGGATCCGTCATGAGAGAAAAAAACGGAAGCTTTTTATCGCTGAGACGAGTCAGACGGGCGGCAGTTTTAGCCATCTGCATCAGACTGAACGCCCCTTCCATCATTCTTGCCCCGCCGGACTGTGAAATAACAAGAAGAGGAGCATTGAGAGCGATGGCCTTGTCAACGGCACGAGCAATCTTCTCGCCGACAACAGATCCCATCGAACCACCGATAAAACCGAAATCCATCGCAGAAACAACAAGCATTCTGCCACCGGCTTCCCCGAAAGCATTTCGACAAGCCTCGGTTTTTCCACTTTTTTCAATAATATCATGAACACGATCAGGATACTTTTTCGTATCTGTAAACCCGAGAGGATCGGCGCTTCTCAGTTGATCTTCAAACTCCTGATATTTATCGCCGTCAAAAAGAAGAGAAAAATACTTGTAAGGAGATATACGAAAATGGTGATCGCATTCAGAACAGGTATAAAAGTGATCCTCAAGCTGTTTTTTATGCAGCATAGCACCGCACTCATCGCACTTCCACCACATGCCTTCCGGCATGTCTCGCCTGTCGGTCGTACGAATCGCAGGTTTTGCCCGTTTGAACCAGACCATCTTTACAATTAGAACTAAAGGTTATAAATTCAGGTTCAAGATATGAAGTCATTGGCAGATCTCAAAAAAAACCGTACAGCAGATTCAGGCACGCTGCTTTTCAGACAGGAGCGATACCAATTGTCCATCAAAACAGAATGTAAACGCATTGCGATCCTTACAGCTCTCCTGCTGATCGAAGCGCTCATGCCTGCCCTTCTTTTTGCCGCCCCCGCAGCCATTGTCTATCCCGACACCCTTGCTCTGCCCGGCAGGCGCTATGCCATGCACCCGTTCATGAGACCGGCCCGGAAAACCGTTGGACTCGCACTGTCCGGCGGAGGAGCCAATTGCATCGCGCAGATCGGAGTACTCAAGGCACTCGAAGAAGAGGGAATTCCGGTCGATTGTATTGCAGGAACAAGCATGGGTGCGATCATCGGCGGCCTTTACAGTTGCGGATACACCCCTGACGAACTTGAAGATATAGCCATATCGCTCCCCTGGCAGTCCATTCTCTCGCTCAAAGACACCTATCCTCGCTCATCAATATTTCTTGAACAGCAGAAAATACGCGATCGCGCAACGATTGCCATTCGCTTCAACAAGCTGAAACTGGTCGTACCAAAACTTCTCAGCTCATCGCAAACCCTCACCGGAGCACTCGATCTGCTGGTACTGAACAGTCTCTACCACCCGGAACAGCAGTTCAGCACCCTGCCGGTAAACTTCAGAGCCGTCGCTACCGACCTGGTTACAGGCAAAAGAATCACCCTGACCTCCGGATCACTATCAGAAGCAATGCTTGCAAGCAGCACCATACCAATCCTGTTTGAACCGATAAAACGCGATGGCTACGAACTTGTCGACGGAGGCCTTGTTGCCAACCTGCCGGTAGACGAGCTTGAGGCTTTCAACGCATCCTGTAAAATCGCAGTCGATACCCATGGCGGCATGTACGCAAAAATCGAAGAAATAGACTCCCCGTGGAAGGCGGCAGACCAGGCCATGACCATTCTCACCGGCCTGCAATATCCGGCTCAGCTTGCCAAAGCCGATATCGTCATAACTCCCGACCTCTCCGCACACAAAGCCACAGACTTTTCCGATTTTACAACACTTGTTCAAAACGGCTATCAAAAAGGAAAGCTTCTTTCCGGAACCATAAAACGCGCGATACAATCCGTTGAAAAAAAAGGCACCCCCCTTCACCATTTCAGAAAAACCATCACGATAACCGGAGATGAAGAGGCCCGGCCCGAATATTCAGGAATTGTCACCGGAATTATGCATAACAGCTCCTCTCTTGAACAAACACTGCAAAAGCTGCTCGAAACCGATCTTTTTTCCCGTGTCTATGCCCGTCTCGACAAACCCGGGAAAAAAGTTGACATTCATCTTGACCCGCTGCCCCGCATAAAACAGATCGTTATATCAGGAGGCCCTGAACCCGGCGTGACGGACAGTGAACAAGCAACATGTTTCAAACCCGTTACCTCATGTATCTATACCAACAGTGCGGGAACCAGAGCTCTTGAAGAACTTGTCCGGATGTATCGCCGGAAAGGCTTCAGTCTCGTTGCACTCAAAGCATGCACCTATAACGGAAACACCCTTCAAATAGAGCTCACATCAGGTAAAGCGAGCGACATTGAAATCCGGCAGGATAAACAGACGACCTCCCTGGTACCGATAACCCGGGAAATCAAGATGAACACCGGAAAAGCCGTGCAGCTTGCGCATGCAGAAGAATCAGTGGATAACCTCTATGGCACAGGAGCTTTCAGCAGAGTTGCCATAGCAGCGGGGCAGGCATCATCAGATACCAAAGAGAAAAAAACCGTCCTGCAGTTTTCACTCAACAACAAACCATCATCGGTCCTTCGTCTCGGCGTACGATATGACGAAACAGAGAACGCGCAATTTCTTGTTGATTACAGAAATGAAAATGTCGGAGGAACAACCGGTTCACTCGGCGGCTGGATTAAAGCAGGGAAAAAAAACAGCATGGCATCTTTTGAATATACGATACCCCGTATCGGATCAACCCATTTCACACTTTTCTCAAAACTCTTTTTTGACCAGCGTGAATTTGAAACAAGAGATCTCCACTTTTCAAAAGACTTTTCAGGATTTTCTTCTGAAACCGGATCATCCTACGGCATCCAGAGATATGGCATAACCAGCGCCTTCGGCACCAGAATAAGAAAAAACGGTCTCTTCGTTTTTGACGTAACCTTACAGAACGCACAATCATACCAGGATTCAGACAACACCGGAATTTTCAGAACAGACAATCTGAACATGCTTTCACTCGGCATGCAGTTCACCATTGATTCCCGAAACAACTCCCTGATTCCTTCCGAGGGACGCTACACCAACCTCAGATATGCCGTAACCCCTCCGATACTTGATGCAGACGAAACCTACTGGCAATTATCGGGAACACACGAAGAAAACATTCCACTGAGCAGTACAACAACACTGCAGCTTTCCGGCATGTTCGGATTAAGCAGCAGCTCCATGCCCCTTTCAGAAAAATTCTATCTCGGAGGCCAGGGAAATCTTTACAGCAGAAGATTTATCGGACTGAAACAGAACGACCTGATCGGAAACAACATGGCCGCTGCAGGCGTACAGTTGCGATATACGCCCTCCTTCGAAATTCTGTTTCCTGCATCATTTCTGCTGCACTACTCTATCGGCAATGCCTGGGAACGCAGGGATCAGATCTCCTTTGCCCGGCTGATTCAGGGAATCGGAGCCGGCCTCATGTGGGACACGCCCATAGGACCGGCAAGACTCACCGTATCCAAAGCCTTTGCTTTTCTGCCGTATGAAGACAGCAATCAAACCTCTTCATTGAGATTTTCCGATACCATTCTCTATTTCAGCCTGGGGCATGATTTTTGAACGAAACTTTTTCTTACTATGGATTGCCCCGAGGTACCGCTTTTTTTTTAAACCCCTTACCCCCATGTTGTGGATCAACTGAAAAAGCCGCATATACTGCTGTGCAACGACGACGGCATTGAAGGAGAAGGCCTGCATGCACTTGCAGCTTCCATGAAAAAAATCGGTATGGTTACCGTCGTAGCTCCGGCTGAACCGCATAGCGGCATGAGTCACGCCATGACACTCGGCACACCCCTTCGAATAAAAAAATATCATAAAAACAACCGGTTTTTCGGCTACACCGTATCGGGAACGCCGGTTGACTGTGTCAAAGTGGCCTTGAGCCAGATTCTCCCGTCAAAACCCGATCTTCTTGTATCCGGCATCAATTACGGCAGCAACACAGCAACCAACACCCTTTACTCAGGGACAGTCGCCGCGGCACTTGAAGGAGCAATTCAGGGGATTACCTCTCTTGCATTTTCTCTGGCCACCTACGAAAATGCCGATTTCACCTATGCCGCAAAATTTGCCCGAAAACTCTCGAAAAAAGTATTAACCGAAGGACTCCCGCCTGACACGATACTCTCCGTAAACATACCAAACATACCGGAATCAGAAATCAGGGGTATACTGATTACCGAACAGGGGCGATCACGATGGGAAGAGGACGCTATCGAGCGACATGATGTATACGGCAACCCCTATTACTGGCTCAACGGCACCCTGATGCTCCTTGACACGTCGCTCCGGCATGACGAGTACGCCGTCCGGGAGCGATACGTTGCCGTAACTCCGATATCATGTGATTTTACAAACAGGGATTTTATGGGATCCCTGGAACAATGGAACCTGAAAAAATAGACCTGTGAACACTTTTTTACTTGATTACCGCCAGATCCGGACACCGAAAAAAGGATTTTCCGGAATTTTCCGGGACTATGTTTCAGATGGACACGAAAGATCGCAACTCATAACAGAGTGTTTTCACCTCGATGCAGAAAAAGACGGCGATTACTACAAACAGCTCAGCCTGCTCGGATCAGGAACCTATTCGAGAGAGACTCTTGTTGAGCTCCTGAAACGACAGAATCTGCGTTACGGATGCAGCGAACTTCATCTCAAAGAGATCGAAAAACTCCGTTCACCCCGATGCATGGTGATCATTACCGGCCAGCAGCCAGGGCTTTTTCTCGGCCCGCTCTACACGATGTATAAAGCCCTGAGCGCCATTGTTTTTGCAGAACGGCAGAAAGCGCTTTTTCCGGAATATGATTTTGTTCCGATATTCTGGATGGAGGTTGAAGATCATGATTATGAAGAGTCGGCTCACACCGCGCTCTTTTCAGGCGGCAAAGTTACTCATTTCAGGCCGGAACCATATAAACGACTTCCTGACCAGATGATCGGCGGAAGCTCTTTCGGCGAAGAGATCCGAACGACCGTTACCGAGTTTATCGACGCCCTTCAGGATTCGCCGGATAAACAGGCGATCAGCGAGTTGCTCCACTCCGCCTATTCGCCCGGCAGTACATTCGAAACCGGTTTTGCGCAAACCATGATGCACCTCTTCAGGGATCAGCCGCTTATTCTGCTTTCGAGCCAGGATCAGGAGTTCAAAAAGCTCTCACGAAACATATTCACCAGAGAACTTGCAACCTGTCCGGCCGCATCCTATAACGTCGTTACACAAAGTTCAAAACTCGAAAAACTTGGCTACACAACACAATCAAAACCTCGCGCCGTCAATCTTTTTTACATAAACAGTCACAATCAGCGGCAGAAAATAGAGCTGCATGAAGATGATTCCTTTCAGATCCTTCCCGATAAACAACGCTATTCCCGACACCAGATTTTGGAATTATGCCAGGACCACCCGGAACGATTCAGCCCCAACGTTGTCCTTCGCCCGATCGTACAAGACACCATTCTGCCGGTTTTCGCCTGTATTGCCGGACCCGGCGAGGTAAGTTATCTGGCGCAATACCGCAAAAACTATGAACATTTCGGTATAACCATGCCCTTTATCATTCCCAGAGGCAGCTTTACCCTCATTGAGCCGAAATTCAGCCGGATCATGGACAAGCTGCTTCGGGTAACCGGCAAACCGGGATTTTCAAGAAAACAGATCTATCACGCCGTATTCAACGATCTGCAAACCCTGAAAAAAAACGCCGAAGGAATTGCGGAACATCCCGACATCGAACGGCTGTTCAATGAAGCCAAATCGGAAATGGAACGACTGCTGGGAGGCCTTGAACCGGTTCTTGCCAAAATAGATCCGACGCTCGCCCCGGTTCTGGCGGCATCATCCGTTCAGACGATAAAAATCATCGAGTCGCTCGAACAGAAAACAAGAAAAGCAGGGCGGAAAAAAAACGAGGAGCTTCTGGAGCAGATACTGAAAAGCGAAACGGCATTTTTCCCTGAAGGAGTACCGCAGGAACGAGTCATAAACAGTTTTTATTTCATCAATAAATACGGCTCATCACTGATCGGTACACTCAAAAACCTTCTGAGCGGGCACTCCACGGAAACCCATATCATTGTAGAACTATAATCACACATGATCTATCGACTTACCATACTCCGGGGCGTCACGATTTCCCCTCACTTGCAGCACAGGCAATATCCTCACCCTCCTTCTGCAAAAGCTGACAGCACTTGCACACAATAAAAAGCAGCTCTTTGGGAGAATCATCCTCGCGGATTTTTTTAACCGCGGCCTTGATCTCCTGCCGATAATGACGGGTTTTCGGCAACTGCATGCCACGCTTTTTATGAATATACTGCGAAACGGCAGCAGGAGTCACGCCAAGCTTTTTAGCGGCCTGTGATTGAGTCATGCCGGTCCTGACGAGCTCAATAGCCAGATCCGCCCTTATTTGAGGAAGATGGTACCATACCGCTTTTTCACAGGGAAATATCACGATAACTGTAGGTTAAAAGGTTAACGATCCGCTCAAAAAAAAACCATCCCGCTCATCAGGAAATACACATACATCCGGAAGAAAAAACACTGGTATCATGAACCATGTTAATCCGGATTCCGGCCCGGATACTCACGCAGAACTGTATGCATCTGCCGGAAACCCGAAATCCTGAATCCCGGAATTTCGTTCAGAAAAACACTCGACCGTTCTCTGTCAAATGCCATTCAACAAAACCATCACGCATCAGAAAAGGATCCATGCTCCGATCTCACAGCTTGCGAAAGGTGATTCATGAAACTGTCGGCATGTCAGAAAGTGAACCATGAACAGCATTGAAAAATTCCAGGCATCACAAACTCGGGAAGCAGAAAAAAAACAGCGGTACAATCCATACGCAACATAGAAGACCCTCAACCGTTCATCGTATCACAACGTAACAGGAAAACCTCTGCAGAAGGAAATCCGTTCAACCATCTGTACTGAAATAATACCTTTTTTCCGTTTTTTTTCCTGAGATTTTTTTGTTTAAAAAAACGAAGGAGGAGCGACGATCAATTACAGCGAAAGAAAGTTGTTAATAATTTTTTTTCCCTCACCGGTCATAATGGATTCAGGATGAAACTGCACGCCATATAACTTGAGTTCAACGGCATCCATGCCCATAATAACACCATCATCAGTCCAGGCCCGCACCTTGAGAAAATCAGGAAGCGTTTCACGCTCCACGATCAACGAATGATACCGGGTTGCAACAAAAGGATTGTCAACGCCCCTGAAAATACCCGTGTTATCATGAAAAACCATCGAAGTTTTTCCATGCATGATCTGAGCAGCCCTCACCACCCTTCCGCCCAGAGCGGAACCGATTGACTGATGCCCGAGGCAGACTCCGAGAAGAGGAATGCGCCCCTTGACCGCATTGATCAGCGAAACGGATATACCTGCATCATCAGGAGTTCCCGGACCGGGCGAAATCACGATTTTATCAGGAGCAAGCTCAAGAATCCGGGAAACCGTTATCTCGTCATTCCTGAACACCTCAACATCCTCTCCGGATTCACCAATGTACTGTACCAGGTTATAGGTAAACGAATCATAATTATCAATAACAAGAATCATGCAGAAAACCGGATAATTAGTTAGATAAAAACCTCTCTCCCCTGTTCCCGCAAGGCAAGAAAACGGAACATGGCCTCATAGGAACGGCTCATGAAAACCCGCCTGCGCTCCATTACTTTTCGGGCTGTCTCCACAGCCTTGTCGAGCTCGTAAGGTTCAATACCCCGAGCGCTGCCTGCCCACGAAAAAGAGGGAATATATTTAGGAGGAAACCCCTCTCCAAAAACATTGGCACTGGTACCGACAATGGTTCCTGTATTAAACATTGAATTGATTGAACTTTTCGAATGGTCACCCATGATCAGTCCAAGAAACTGCAGATCGGTAAGAACCTTATGATCGCCCATATCAAGAGCGATCTTGCTGTAATTGTTTTTCAGATCCGACGTATTCGTGCCGGCACCAAGATTACACCATGAAGAAAGATAGGAGTGACCGAGAAAGCCATCATGCTGTTTATTGGCAAACGGCTCAATAATCGAATCCTCAACCTCACCCCCGACTTTCGAAGCAATACCGACAGCCACATTGCTGTAAATCTTTGCTCCGATATTCACCTTTGACCAGGGAGCGAGAAAAACGCTGTTCATCAACACCGCCTGCGGTTCAACAACAGCCCCGCAACCAACAGCAACAAAGCCTTCGGTGGCATCAATCACCGCTCCGGCCTTCACAACAGCTTCAGGCCCTATATAAACATTCGAAGGATTCACAATCACCGCCGAAGGATGAACATCGCCCTCAAGAGAACCAAGCTCCAGTATTTCGCTATCGTGTTGCAACTCGGCAGCATGAAACCCGATCGCATCCCATACATGGCGAATCATCCTGAAACCCGATACATTTTCCAGAGCAAGCCCGGAAGAGAGCTCGGCCGTATCAACAACATCGGCCAGCAACTCATCCGAATCACGCTGAAGCCAGGAGCGAGCCGTCCTTGCCAGAACAAGATCATCATCCTGCATGAAAACATGACCGGGCTCAACACCACCACTTGCAACAATCGCTGCAAGCCGCTTGTCGCAAATCAACCTCCCATTCACAAACAGCACATCATCCTCAACAATCGAATTGACAATCCTGTCAGGATGCTGCTCTCTGAAAAACGGAGCAAGATAGCGACGAAGATGATAGGAGAGCTGATGCCTTGATCCGATATGATGCTGAAATTTCTCATCAAGCGAACGAAAACCGGAAACCAGCCCGTAAACAGGCTTAAGGTTCACCAGCGGTTTCAGCAACGAAACCTTTTCATCTTCGAAGATAATGATCTGCATATTATTCAACGTTATGCCCGGAAGCATCCATAAGTACCCTGAGCGCAAGAGGGCGCACAGCTACTCGTATACAACCCTGAACACCTTCAAAAACCTCACCGTCCAGATGCATGACCTCCGGATCGGACAGAAAAATCTCCACCGCACTTGCCTGACAATAAACAACTTTCGAATCACTGATATGGGTGCCCCTGATATACTTGAAAACATACCGGAAAAACTCCAGTTTCGGTATGGATTTCAAAATACAGATATCAAGCAACCCGTCTGCCAGCAGAGCATCGGGAGCAATCAGAAATTTTCCGCCTTCAACTTTTCCGTTCGATATTGAAAAGGCAAAAACAGGTTCATTTATTTCAATAATTGCGTCATCCCGAGTGATTTTAATATGCATTTTTAACGGTTTATAACCTACAAGCACGCGCAGAAGCGCATGAACATACATCGGCTCTCCTTTCAGCCATCTGTTTTTTTTGACCACCCGCGCAATTCGACCGGTAAGTCCCACACCAAGAGAGTTCACAAAATAACGCGTCAAACCGCTCTCGATGCTCACACCGCCAAGATCAACAAGCCTTGTCGTCGATCCAAACAAAAAGGATGGCTCCTGCTTCACTCCCCGGTGCGGCTCAAAGGTTTTGAGAAAATCATTGGCCGAACCGATCGGCACAATACCAACAGCAACATCCGTTCCGGCAACCGCGTTAACGATCTCATGCAGCGTACCATCACCACCGCACGCAACCAGACAGGCATTTTCAGTATTTGCTGACCGGGCAATCTCCTCCGCATGTCCGGAAAAAGCCGTCGTCATGACAACGGCATCATCCCGCTGCGAAACAAGCCCCTTGAGCCATCCGGCCCTGCATGCAGCACGGCCCTTGTCGGCCGCCGGATTGAGAATAAAAGTATAAAACAAACGTTTGGGCATGGCGGTTAATCCCCTGATCGCTCTTGACGCTGAAAAGTTTCGAAAGCTGCTGCCTGCAGAGCAAGATCAGGATAATAATCAAACATCCTCAAAAGAATCTGTTCTGATGCCATAACCAGATCACGGGCCACCCGGTCAAAATCATCAGGAGAGCCATAATAGGGATCCGATATTTCCTGCCCCGCACGCCCATCAACAAAATCCATCACCATATACAACCTGTCGATATTTTCCTGACCCAGTAAACGAGACACATCACGATGATTTTCATGATCCATCACAAATATCCAGTCACAAAGTTGTATCTCCTCGTCATCAAGACCGGACGCACATAACGAAGAGATATCCACGCCAAGACGAAAAGCCGACGCTATCGCCCGTTCATCCGGAGCCGATCCTTCCTGATAAGAAACAGTTCCGGCTGAACAAACCCTGAACTGCTCCAACAGTCCGCAGCGTTGCAGAAGATCCGTAAAAATACCCTCCGCCATCGGTGACCGACAGATATTTTCATAACAGATAAACATAACACCTATACACACCATTCACACTCCCCGAGTAGTTTTT
>JAAXUM010000195.1 GCA_013336025.1 Chlorobiaceae bacterium | reverse complement strand
TATGAAAACTGTTCGGGTCCCAGCGATTAATTTGTTCGAAGCGAACCGCAAACGCTTTCGGAAAAGTCTGAGTAGCTTCACCCATTACTCAGATCCTCCCACCACAGCGAAGGCGCTGGGATCAGCCAGAAACTCCCGATACCACTCCAAACAAGTCCTGTCACAATCAGCGGGCGTGTTGCTATTAGGGTAAAGCTCATTCTGATCTTCCTCGCCGGTTGCGGAGATGCCAACCTTTTCCGCCTCATACATGAAGATGGGATAGTCAAAGCGCTCCTTGAACAGTTGACGCGATTCAGACAACTGATGACTTTCCATCGCCTTCAGGTAGTCCTTGAGTTCCTTTTGCAGTGCCTTGCGCAATTCAGCATCTTTCGCCTGCATGGCTGCATTGATTTTGCTTTCTAACCGCACCCGTTCCACTTTGATCTCATCAGCATACCGGACTTCGATCTCAGCCTTGGCGGCGGCATAGGTCTCGTCAAATTTCTGCTGTTCCTCTTCAGTAAACTTTTGCAAGAAAAGCAACGAGCATTTCACGCTTGCCCCTGAGCTGACAAAGGTCTCCTGAGGCAGGCTGACCACGGCACGTAGGAAGGCACGGTCTTCGGTGAACTCGCGCACGTAAGCAAGTGAGGGATTGTTGAAGATCCCTTCCGGCAACACGATGCCAAGACGACCTCCCGGCTTGAGCAAATCGAGACAGCGCTCAATAAAAAGCAATTCCGTTTTAATCTTGGCTTTATCACTCTTAGGCAAATCAAAGAGACTTGCAATTGGCTTGTTGAGCGCCGCCTTGACACGGTTTTGGGCCTTAACGTACAGATCGCCATACTCGCTCATATATCGTTCGTCAGCAGAGGGCATGACAAATACATCTGCCGGAAGCACTTTATCAGTCGGTTCAACATTTGCCCCAAAAGGAGGATTGGTCAGAACGATATCAAAGCGGCCTTCAAAAATCCCATTGACGTTCAAAAAGCCGTCATGATGATGCACACCACCATGACCATCCCCATGCATAATCATGTTCATCTTGCTGGTGCGTGCCATGCGATCATTGGCATCTGTGCCGTAAATGCAACGGTTAGAGAGCTTCCATAGCCGGGAACCCTCGCTTTTTTGGTCAATAAGCGCCTGCACCTCCGTGAATTTGTCCTGGAGCTTTCTTGCCCGCTGCTCCACCGAAAGTGAATTGTCTTTTTCAACGTGGGCTTTAAAGACGTTGTACTCGCGGTCGGCGTCAGCAAGAATCTTTTCGCGCACGATTTCGAACACCCTGATAAGAAAACCGCCCGAACCACTAGCAGGGTCACAAACAATGTCATCCTCTTGAGGGTCAACCATATGCACCATGAATTCGACAATGGTACGAGGGGTGAAAAACTGGCCAATCTCGCCCCGAAAAGTTCGGCCAAGGAATCGCTCGAAGGCAACACCTTTCACATCTTCACTAGTATCAGAAAGATTGTATTTCTCCAGCTCCTTGACGATGGCTTCGCCGGTGGCCGGTTTCAGGTTGATGCGCTCATCCTGTTCGAAAATCTTGTCGGTAGAATACGCTCGCTTGGTCTCCTGAAAAAGGTTGTCCAGTGGATTTTCGGCGATCTGGTTTTTAAGAACATCAACGGTAAACAGATTTGTCTTGTTACGCCGAGTCAGCAGAGAGCGTTCCACATAGACCTTGATGAATAGCACCTTAGCGATCTCATCAAAAGCCGCAGCCGGGTCTTTTTTCTCACGGTTCCTGATAATATTGTGGCACTTGTGCAGCAGGTCGGCAAACTCCTTTTCCTTGAAAACACGTAACTTGGAAAGCAGTTCTTCGATGTCTTTATCAGAAGCGTCGCCATGCGGAATATTTTCGATCTCTTCTGTGTAGCCAGGCACCTTATCTTTCTTGACTCGCCAGTATTTGGTTTCACGCGAGTTGTGGGTAACGAAAAAAGGAGCACCACAGATACGGGCATAGTGTTCACCCTGGCTGTAGTCCTGAGGCTTGATGGTGACGTTATCGGATTTGCATTCAACTATGATGAACGGGGCGTTGTCATCAGCTTTATCCTGAGCAGTGCGCCAGATAACAAAATCAGCGCGAGCGGCAGCAGAACCTCGCCCGGTCAAATCCATCTCTTCAGCTATCTGTTCAAGAGCAAAACCGTACTCATTGACCAGTACGAGCAAATACTCCTGACGTACTGATTCTTCAGGAGTTTCTACCAGCCACTTACTGCGTACATGGCTCCAGACTTTCCCTTTGGCCTCGTCACGCTTAATCGATATTTCTAAAGGCATTTATCTATTCCGATGTCGTTAAACATTATTCCACAAAAAAATCGGAGTCAATCTTTTTCAACTCATAGATTGCTTCCGTCTAAACGCCGACTCCATAGTCTATCATCAGATTTGCCAAGTGCTTGCCATCGATCAGGATGATTTTACTGGCAATGTTGGACACAAACTCATTTGCCCCAGTTGAAAAATCAGAGGTTGTAATGAAAACCCCTTTTGTAGCACGTTTGCCCTGTAAGGCTCCAGCAAACTTCTGAATTTCCGGTCATGTAATGGTTGCCACCCACCGCTTTGCCTGGATATAGATGCTATCGAGGCCAAGCTTATCCTCGTTTATGACCCCATCGATTCCTTCATCACCACTATGACCAATAGCTTGCCCGGCATCCTAGAGTGAACCACCGTAACCCATTCGAACCAGCACATCCACGACAACCTTCTCGAAAAAAGATGGCGATGTGATTTAAGTTGCAGGAGAATTTCTCGGGTGAGAGTCACTCTGAGAGCTTCATACGCCTGCTCGAACTGCTCTTCAGGAGTCTGAATTTCAGGTTCTGAAAACGAAGCTGCTTCTCCATGCGGCTTTTCCCGGTTATTGACATACTCCGGATACTGGCGAAGAAACTTCAGATTTATGGCCGATGGACTTTGCGCGAGTATGGATTTGCTACGCTCAGTAATGCGGAAAATGCCTCGTCGTGGATTCTCGATCAGGAGAGCCATTTTCATGTGAGCGCGAGCCCAGGCAACACGATTATCTAAAAGCCGCTGCTGGCCGCTGGGCAAGAGTTGCTTACGTTCGGAATCAGATAACTGAAATTGAGAAGCCAAGACGTCAAGCACATCCTGGTTTGAATGCTCCTTACCATCCTCACAAAACCTCAACAATGGAGGCATGATGCTTTGAAAATCAGGAATCGCCATATGTCATAAGGGTAAAGATGACAAAACCCATTTTGGCCACACAGCACCAGTGAGGGACATAACTTGTTAAGGTTAATATCATAAATTCAATGAAAACAAAGAAATACGGACGTATATAGAATCACTTGTTAGTAAAAGTGGATGAAGAATTTTTTAGAACCTTCCGAATCCCTCATCTCCTAGCAACTGTTCACGTAGAGCAGCACTGTTTCGGGATTAATGAAGTACTAGCTGCGACAAAAACGACGGGTCTGTTCGATCATCGATCTATTGAGCCAAAGAGCTGAGAAAACACAGACAGGAGGGTGTACAGGCGGGAGTAAGAGTAGGTCATAGCATTCAGCCCTTCATGGCCCGTCTTGATTCTGGGCATCACGGCTTTTTAGCCAATTCCTGAACCCCTTATCCTTCCTGAAATGGTTCTTCAGGATCGCCTCGAGCACGAGGGACTCGTCTGCTCTGGGGGTTTTCTCCGTTGCTGCTTTCACATAGAAATCGAACTCATCTGAAACTTCCTTGCTCAGCTTGACGCGACGGGTGACCGGCTCGCTCTTGACCTGAATCTGCAGTGTAATCATCATGTCTCCTGTTATTTGTAATAGGGCTTCACAATCATGTCCTTGTTCACCAGGATGTTGACCGAGTACCCGGCCCTGATTTGCAGGGTCGGCTGGATGTCGAGGTTCTTTCTGGTGATCTGTTTGCCGGTGCTGGAAATCTCGTCGCCGACATTGGCAGCCATGCGTTGCTGTGTGCTCATGTTGTCTTGGGAAGAGTACGTCCCCTGCGAGACCGTAGCGCCCACTGAAAGCAGCGAAGAAAGAACAACTCCACCTACCAACCGGTCGAAATGGTTGTCGGTCTTATCCTTGTAACCAGCATTGCCAGCAAGATCGACGCCGGGCATATTCTCAAGCACGACGGACGACCCGTCCGGCAGTACCATCCGCTGCCAGCTGACCTGGACCCGCTTCTGCCCATAGCTTACCATACTGTCATATTTGCCAATGACCCTCGTCCCCTGCGGGATCAGAAGGTACTCGCCAGTTGCCGTATCATAGACATTCTCTTTGACCATGGCGAGGAC
>JAAXUM010000017.1 GCA_013336025.1 Chlorobiaceae bacterium | reverse complement strand
AGCCGAATTTCTCTACGAAGGACTCATTGGTAATTCTCCTGAGATTCAGAAACTCAAGGAACTTGTACTCAAAATAGCCCCGACCTGTACTACTGTTCTGATTCAGGGAGAAAGTGGAACCGGCAAGGATGTTATTGCTCGAGCAATTCATTTTCACAGTGCAAGGAAAAAAGAGGTTTTCATGCCGGTTGATTGTGCGGCAATCAATGAAAGCGTCATTGAAAGTGAACTGTTCGGCCATACCAGAGGAGCTTTTACCGGTGCAGACTGGAATACTCTCGGGCTGATTCGTTCGTCGGACAGGGGGACTCTTTTTCTTGATGAAATTGCCGAACTTCCAATGCATTTGCAGGCGAAACTGCTTCGTACACTTCAGGAGCGTGCAGTGAAGCCTGTTGGTTCATCAACAATCTATCCCGTTGATATAAGAATTGTATCTGCAAGCAATCGCAATCTCGCAGAAGCGGTAAAAAAAGGTACTTTTCGTCAGGATCTCTATTACCGGATGAGCGCGGTGACCATTTATGCTCCGCCTTTACGCGAACGTCGCTCTGATATACCGCTTCTGTGCAGTTTTTTTATCAGAAAACTTGTGCAGGAAGGATTTTCGGAGAAAAGGTTTTCTCCGAAAGCCATGGATGCGTTATCCGGATTTGACTGGCCTGGCAATGTTCGGGAACTGGAAAATGTTATCAGATGCGCGGTAACCCTGTCGAAGGGTGATATGATCGATCAGGAAGATCTTTCCATTCCTTTATCCTGTTCCGATGAACTACCGGTTTCCGCTGCTGCTGAATCGTCAAGTATGGCTTTTCATGAAAAGGAGGCTATCCGAAAAGCACTCAACAAAACAATCGGCAACAGACGGGCTGCGGCAAAGCTGCTTGGTATCAGCGAAGCAACGCTGTATCGTCGTATCAAGCTCTATAGTATATGATGGTGTTTTTGTTTTTTTTCCCTCTCTGACTGAGAGATGGCGTTTCATCGTTCTCGCAACCTGACAGTCAAAACAGGGTTTGGTTTACTATTCCTGGGTTCGCACAGCATGCAAACCCGGAACTGAAGCGCTTTGGCTCAACGTGTTGGGCAGCGAGTGGTGGTCTGGCATCGTTCTTGCATAATAATTCGTAATACACGTTTTTTTATGGACGATCCTGATGATGCCATCATGACGGAAAACAGGTGTTCGGGGGAAGATGTTCTGGAATATGGGTTTTTTTCAAAGGCTCTTATTCTTGGAAGAAAAGAGAGTGTTGGTGAACTGTTCCGTTTGCTTCAGGAGAGCTATCAGCAGGTGACACTTGCTGAAAATTCGGGAGAACTGGAAAATCTTAAACCTGAAAAACAATCGTTCAGGCTTGCCGTGATGACTGACAGTTTTTCCGAAACGCTGAGCTTGGGACTGGTTAATCGTGTCAGGCAGAACTTCGATCCGGAAAAAATGATCTGCCTTTCGACAGATGATGATCAGGAAAAAGAACGCGTTCTTCGATCAGCAGGTTTGATTTATTTTGGTAGTTACAGGAGTTTTTTTGCTTTTGCAGAAAAGATTATCAACCAAACGTTGACTGGTCATCAGAGCCGGTCGAGGAATGCAATGGAGTCGAGAAAAGATAGTGCGAAGGCGCTTGAAAAAAGACTTAAAGGCCGTTCATTATCTCTGAAAAGTCTGTTTAAAAGGGCAGTGTTCAGGTTTGGTGCAATAGCGGCTGAAGTACTTGCAAGAGTTATTGAGATCATCGTTGCTTCTGTTATGACGCTGGTCTTTGTTTTTCCACTTCTTGTCATTCTTTTGTTCAGGAGGCTTTTTGCCGGTACACCGGTCTTTGACAAGCGTATTGTATCAGGTGCTTTTGCAAAACCGGTAACGGTTTTTCGGTTCAGGGATATTTCTTCTCCTTTTTGTGATCTGCCTCTTTTTCTGGAGCTTTTTACCGGCAGGCTTGCCCTTGCCGGGACAGCAATCAGGAGCTGGAAAGAAAGTCCCGCCGTTCCTGAAAACGCCTATATACGTCCGGTTAAACCGGGTATTGTTTCTCTCTGGGATATACGTAATTCCAGCAAAATTGCTCATGAGGGTCAGCAGGCGATCGAATGGGAGTATGTTTTCAGGAAACACCTTTTTTATGATTTCATGCTGATGCTGCGCGCTTTGCCCGTGATGCTTTACAGTGAAAACAGCGAGATCTCATCATCGCACTTTGCTCTGCTTGGTCTCAATCTCAACAATCTGACCATGGATGAGGCGATTTCTGTTATGCAGAGAACCCTTGATGAGAAAAAACAGAGCGCTATTTATTTTGTGAATCCTGACTGCCTCAATAAAATGGTTTCTGACCGGGAGTATTTCAGAATTCTTAAAACAGGCAATTATGTTTTTCCTGATGGTATAGGGTTGAGCATTGCAGGAAAAATGCTTGGAACGCCTCTCAGGGAAAATATCAATGGTACCGATATGCTTCCTTATCTTTGTAAAATGGCAGCAGCAAAAGGGTATTCAGTTTTTCTTCTGGGCGGCAAACCGGGTATTGCCGAAAAGGCTGGACAACATATCAGCGAAACGTATGGTGTTACCATAGCTGGCAGTGCTGACGGTTATTTTGATCACAGGAGTGAAAGTGATGCTGTTATCGGGAAGATCAACAGTTCCGGTGCGGCCATACTTCTTGTTGCATTCGGAGCGCCACTCCAGGAGATATGGATTGCAGAGCATCGTCAGAAACTTTTGCCGAGGGTGCTTATGGGTGTAGGGGGACTGTTTGATTTTTATTCCGGCACCATCAGGCGTGCGCCTCGCTGGATGCGTGAAATCGGGTTTGAGTGGGTGTACAGGATTTTTCAGGAGCCGGCTCGGATGTGGCGGAGATATGTCATAGGGAACCCACTTTTTCTCTACCGGGTAATGAAATGGAAAGTGTTCACACAAAGCAATAGTAAATAACTCTCATGGAGCTTGATCCGACAGTAAGAAAAGAGCTGATACGCAAAATCAGTGGCTCAATAAGCCCGGGATTCCGGTACAGAAGGAATCTTAAAGTTATGGCGTGGGAATCGACCATCATGTTCTCCTACCTGCTGAAACGATTACTTGATATGAGTGTATCCATAGCCGCGCTGCTTGTGCTTTCACCGCTTTTGCTCCTTACAGCGCTTTCTGTATGGATTGAAGATCCGGGGCCTGTGTTTTATGTTCAGATTCGAGTAGGACGCAATGGGCGGCATTTCAGATTTTACAAGTTCCGTTCGATGGTTATCAATGCCGACAAAATTAAAAAAGAGCTGGCCGCGCAGAATGAGTCATCTGCCGGCGTAATATTTAAAATGAAAAAAGATCCCCGGATAACGAAGGTTGGGAGAATCATCCGTAAATTCAGTATTGATGAACTGCCACAACTGATTAACGTGCTCAGGGGTGATATGAGTCTTGTAGGCCCAAGGCCACCATTGCCTGTTGAGGTTGCGGAATATACCCTTGAACAGCGTAAACGGCTGCATGTTATTCCCGGTATAACCTGTCTCTGGCAGGTTAGCGGCAGAAGTGACATTCCTTTTACCGATCAGGTGAGGCTCGATATGCAGTACATACAAAGTGCCGGGTTTCTCAATGATATTCGTTTGCTTTTTAAAACAATCCCTGCTGTTCTTACCGGAAGAGGAGCATATTAAAGGAGAGTACCATGAAGTTTCATGTTGAAACATTGTCTGGAAAAAATATCGGTATTGCTGAGTTGAGCGGACGGCTTGATGCTGAAAACAGTGCTGAGTTGCAGACCTCTTTTGCGCTCTGGCAGAAACAGGCCGTTTTTTTTGTTTTTGATTGCATCAATCTTGATTTTGTTGACAGTAGCGGATTGGGTGCTATTGTGGCATGCCTGCGCAAGGCGCTTGAGCACAATGGTGATTTACGGCTTGCTGCTCTCGGTCCGAAAGTTTCCATGGTTTTTGATCTGACAAAAGCGAAAAAACTTTTTTTGATTTTTCCTGATACTCCAGGAGCAATACAGTCATTCGGAACAGGCGGCGCGTCTTAACAAAACAGCTCCATGAAAACACTTGTCGTCATAAGAGAAAAGGATTATGAATGGCTTTATCCTGTTTTTCCGGGCGTTCATCCACTGCTCGTTCCGGTATGCAACAAGCCTTATGCAGAATTTCTTATTGATTTTGCGATTCTTGCAGGCAGCAATGCGATCCGTTTCGTATCTGACGGCCAGCTTGGCGGTCTGGAACATTACTGTGAAAACGGAAGTCGCTGGGGCATTGAGATAAGCTATGCAAGTATGCTTGGCGACGAGGATCTTGAGACCGTTATTGACAAAAACCGTCGCTACTGTTCAGCGGACAGGATCCTCTGCATCAGCGGCTTTGTATTTATTCGCTATAACAAGCAGCATGATTATAAAAAACTGATTGCCTCGCTCTCTCCCGGAGAGTTTATCAGTTGCAGTCACGGCTCTCTTTCGCTCCTCGGAAATACGGGAAATATTGATAACTCTGCTGAAAAGCCGGAGCTCTCTCTTGTCGGACTTGATTCTACAGGTGTCTATTATCGACTCTCTGTTGAAATTCTGAAATGTGGTTCTTCGCCCTATGTGTTGCCAGGATACAGCAGTGAAGCGGACTGCCATATCGGCAGAAATGTTGTGATGAGCAAGAGCACTGAAATAAGAAAACCGGTTATTATCGGCAACAATGTCCAGTTGCTTGCAGGATCAGTTGTTGGGCCGGATTCCGTTATCGGAAGTAATGTCATTATCGACAGGGAGAGCACGATCATTGGCAGTATTGTACTTGACAATACCTACATTGGAGAGAATCTGGATCTGGAGAACAGGATTGCTGCAGGAAATATCCTGATCGAACCTGAAAGCGGAGCCTCATTAGCTATGGAAGACCCGCATCTTTTGACCGGCATAAAAAAAAGAGGGGGTGGCGGAACTGTTTTTCAGACATTTGTTCACCTTTTTGTTGCGGTTCTGCTTATTACTATCATGCTTGTTCCTTTTGCTCTGCTTTTTCCGATTTTGCGCCTGCAGGGTAAATGGCATGAGAGTTCAAATACCTATTATACCTCTTCATCAGGAAAAACACTGACACTCACTACTGTGGCAATAGATCGGAGTGGCCCGCTCAGTGCGCTCGCTCTTGCGCTCTCTCTTGATCGTTTTGCCCTGCTTTTCAGGGTGCTTGGCGGCCAACTTGCCATTATTGGCAGTCAGCCTGTAGCAGCAACTCCAGGAAGCAGGATGGTTCTTGAACGTATGACGGGATATCGGGCTGGTGTTTTCAGCTATGCTGAAGCTGAAGAGTGGCCTGTAAACGGAGGTGACACAGCAATAGTTGAGCTTTTTTATGCCGCTCATGGCACGCCATTACAGGATGTAGTCATGACGTTTAAAGCTTTTTTCAATCGAATCCATGAATAGCATATCCCATGATCATTATTGAGAAAATTTGTCATAACATAACTGTTGTCGCTCTGCAGGGCACTCTTGATTCATGTTCCTCTTCGCAGTTGCATTACTATTCATCTCCATCTGTGACGGAGGTTCCTCTTGTAATCGATCTTTCGAATCTTGATTTTCTTGACAGCAGCGGTCTTGGTGCGCTGGTTGAGATAGCCCGGAAAAAACGGGAAAAGGGCAGTGATGTGAAGCTGGCCTGTATGAATGATAAGGTCAGAAAGGTTTTTGAAATAACTCAGGCATACCGGTTATTTGATATTTATGATGACGTTGAAGCCGCAGCAGTGAATGCCGGGAATAAAAAGAACAGCTTATGAATACCATGATTACCATGACTCTGCCGGCGGAAATTCGATACGTTCGGCTTGCTTCACTTACAGCAGCAAAAGTTGCAGAAATATTTTCTGCATCTTTCACAGCAGCAGATAATGCCGATGGATTCTGTCATGCTTTTGAGCTTTCTGTCAGTGAGGCTTTTACCAATGCTGTCCGTTATGCAGTATCTTCTGATCAGGAGAACATGGTTACCATAAATTTCAAGGGCGATCGCAACAGACTTACTGTAAGCGTCAGTGATTCCAACCCTCCTTTTGATCCTGAATTTCCGTCGCCTGACATCAACAGTTATCCTGAAAGCGGGTTTGGTCTGTTACTGATCCGCCGGCTTATGGATACGGTTACCTATACCAGGGAAGATGGAAGAAACCTGATCTCAATGACAAAGCAACCGGATAATCAGCGGTTTGGAAATCTGTAAAAAAAATAAAGAGGTTCCCTATGGTATCCGTTGTTATTGTAAGCTATAATACAAGGGAAATTCTTTCCAACTGTCTGCATGCGCTTTTTGAGCATACGAAAGGAATTGATATGGAGGTGTTTGTTGTAGACAACAACTCTCATGATGGTTCTGCTGCAATGGTAAAGAGTGATTTTCCTTCTGTTTCCCTTATAGCAAACAGTCAGAATCTCGGGTTTGCTGCAGCCAACAACCAGGCATTTCTTCTTGCCAGGGGACGATATATCATTCTTCTGAATCCAGATGCCTATATCAAGCCTTTATCGGTTGATCACTGCATTGCTTTCATGGATCGGACACCACAGTGCGGACTTTCCGGTGGTAAAATCATTTCACCTGAAGGAAGGCTTGAACCCTCTGCCCGACGTTTTCCTTCAGCACTTTCCAAGCTTCTCACGCTTTCGGGTCTCAGCGGAAAACACCCTGGTTCACCGCTGCTCAATCGCCATGAGTTCGGTGGTTTTGCTCATGATAAAGCTATGGAGGTTGACTGGGTGCCGGGTACGTTTACCATTGTGCGCAAGGAGATGCTTGATGCAATCGGTGTGTTTGATGAGCGATTTTATATCTATTATGAGGAAACAGATCTCTGCCTGCGGGCGAAAAAAGCTGGCTGGAAAATTTATTTCATTCCTGATGCAAGTGTGATGCATATCGGAGGTGCCAGCAGTAAAACAAGAAAAGACAAAACATTTGATTCCAAGGCCGCCCAGGTGCTTGCTTTCAGGATGCGCAGCGAGTGGCTTTATTATCGTAAAAACAAGGGGCTCACGGGAGTTGTTGCCAACGCAGGTGTTGAGTGGTGCTGGCATGCGGCCCGTTATATGAAAAACATTGTTCTCCCGACAGGTGATGCTGAAAAAAAACGTTCAGCAGCAGCGTCGGTCATGCAGCAGATTGTGCAGTCTCTTAAGGATACACAATTCGGACGTGTTTCACCTCCAACTCCCTGGTAACCTGTCATGAATCTGTTCGGTAATATAAGGGCTGATCTTGCAACCTATGACGGTCGATGGAGCTGTCAGGGGTTCTGGGTCATGATGGTCTACCGTTTTGGACGATGGCGCTATACTATCAGGAACGGGCTGATCCGAAAGCCATTTTCGATGCTCTATAAATTCATGGAAAAAATTGTCGAGGTACTTACCGGTATTGAACTGCCTTGCGAGGTTCCGGTTGGGGCAAATTTCCGGATTGATCATTTTGGAGATATCATTATCAGCGGTTATGCACGGTTTGGTGATAACTGCATTGTTCGTAACGGAGTGACCGTCGGGTTGAAAAATATTGAAGAAAAAGCCGCTCCTTCGATAGGCAGCAATGTCAGTATCGGAGCAGGAGCAAAAATTCTGGGGAATATCACTATCGGTAATAATGTTGATATCGGAGCCAATGCCGTGGTTCTTGTATCGGTTCCGGACAATTCTATTGCTGTGGGTATTCCAGCCAGAATCATTCCAAAAAAAAACAGTCAGTCATGAACCTGTTTGTGTTCATGCTGATTACTCTCAATGTGAGAGTGCAGTGCACCAGTTCTTCCTTTATGATAGCGGTTGATTACCGGTGATGATTTTCTGAATTGTTATGATAATAATGGTTATCGTGATCTTATAAACGGCATGGTTTTTGTTATGCTTTATAGAGACGCTCTGACTTGTTGTTTGTCTGTAACGTCGTGACTTGAGAATTTTGAGTATTGCCGGAGCGAAGAAATTCAGGTGCGAAACAAGGTAATGGAGTTGTCCTGATGGGGAAATGGATCGGATAATGTGTTCATGGTCAAGGCATGTATTATAAAACAGACTCTTTTTTGCAGCCAGTTCATGTTTCTCTTTGCAGAACGTGCAGTCATGGTATTGCTCAACATGCAGCAGTTCTTTTTTTACTCGCTTTATTTTTTCTGCTCAGCGCCTGTAGCAGTATTTCGCCAGTACCTACGAGAACTTCTGCGCCGCCTGAAAAGGAGTTGAGAGCCGAGCTTCCAAAAAAAATACAGGATTTTGCAACGCCAGAAAAAATTGAGGCATTAACCCCTCGGGGGTATTATCAGTATCAACTCGGCCCGGGCGATCTGGTCAGCATTCAGGTCTGGCGCAGACCGGAGCTCTCCCAGGAGGGTATTGTCGTATCTCCGGACGGATTTATTGCCGTACCGAGAATCGGAAGCATGAATGTTCTGAATCGCTCCCAGGAGGAGGTGAGGGGAATGATTACCAGAAAGCTCGAAGTTCTCTATGTGAAACCGGAGGTAACGGTTCGCATACAGGAGTTTCATAACAACAAGGCATTTGTTCTTGGACGGGTGAGCAAGCCGGGTGTTGTCAATTTTCCAGGCAAGGGTACGCTGCTTGAAGCGCTCGCGCTTGCGGGAGGAATTCCTGACCAGAGCAAGGAGACCTCCCTCACAAAGTGTGCGATTATCAGGGGTAATGACACGGTTATCTGGATCGATCTGCAGGATTTGCTTAAAAACGGCAATATGGCTCTTAACTCGCCAATCAGGAATAACGATGTTATTTATATACCTGAAGCATCGGATGAGCTGGTTTATGTTCTGGGGGAAGTGGTTACACCTGGTGCTTTTCAGCTTAAAAACGGCATGACAGTTCTCAAGGCGGTCATGGTTGCCGGCGGGATGAGCAAGCAGGCCAATCCTGAAAAGGTTTTTGTCATCAGACAGCAGAACGTAAAAGGTGATGTTATCATGGTCGATCTGAAAAACCTGCTGCAGCATGGTGATTTCAGCCAGAACTTTGCACTGATGGCCAATGATATTGTTTATATCAGTCCTTCAGGTATAGCAAAATTCAACTATGCGCTTGAAAAACTTCTTCCTTCATTGCAGATGCTTAATCTTGGAACGACCAATCTGGAGTCATTCGGTGTTATGCAGGAGCTTCGGAAAAAAATGTGGGGTCAGGAGGGGTTTGTCAACAGCAGTGGGGATTAAAAACAGGTTGACGGCTGTATGTGAAGAACGTAAAAGAAAGAGTTCGGAGTGAGCGTCTCTTCATGCTGTGTTAAACGGTAGTTAACGGTACACGGTATGGCTTGTGTGATGTATGTCGCCTCTATGCAGCAGGCAGGGGTTTGTTTTGAATGACAGTGTGATATTTTTCAGCACGACGATACCTTAAAAGAAGGAGTGGCAAGTGCAGAACCCGCATTTAATCATTATTCCATCTGTTCCTGTCTGGAAAAATGAAGACAATCTGGTTTTTGATCGCAAGTTTTATGATGGAATTGCGTTGTACACCCGAAAGTGGGATGGAAAGATAACGTGTATCATGCAGACGAGCAGTGCGAATTTGCCTGATTTTGGAGCTGTTGGCATAAAACGGGATGATCTGCCTTTTTCATGTATACCGCTGGCGGAGAATGAGCTTGTTACAGAAGATCATATAAAGGGAGCCGCTCTTGTTCTTGCATCAGGTGATGCCCATGATCAACTTCATATAAGTGCTCTGTGCAGAAAGACGGGCAGTAAATGTGTCTACGTTATTGAGTATATACCCGAAACCAGATATCAGATAGCTTTTTTGAGCACAAAAAACCCGTTGATACGTTTTCGAAGATATTTTTACATCTGGTTTAATGAAAAAAAACGGATTGCCGCATTCAGGCTTTCTGATGGTCTTCAGTCAAACGGCACACCGGCATATTATGAGTACAGCAAGATTGATAACAACCTGTTGTATTTTGACACCCGCGTCGATAAAAAAAACAATATCAGTGATGGCGATCTGAAAAAAAGACTTGCCACCCTCCCTGAAGGAAAGCCCCTGCGTCTTGCTTTTTCCGGTCGTCTGATTCTCATGAAAGGAGCGGATCACCTGGTGCGACTTGCCCTGATGTTGCGGGATGCCGGCACTCCCTTTCACCTTGTCATTTACGGAGTCGGTGATCTTGAAAGCGAGATGAGAGAGTACATTGAAAGGAACGGCCTTGAAAGTCAGGTGTCGATGCCTGGAGCAGTCGATTTCTATACCAGGCTGATTCCTGATATACAGGAAAAAGTCGATCTTTTTGTCTGTTTGCACCGACAGAGTGACCCTTCCTGCACCTATCTGGAAACATTATCCTGCGGAGTCCCGATTGTCGGGTACGAGAACAGGGCTTTTGCCGGACTGTTGGGGTTGGCGGATATTGGCTGGGGAGCCAGTCTTGATGATCTGGATGGTATTGCAGCGGTTATCCGTCATCTGGACTCGCACAGGGAAGAGCTTGCTGAAAAATCCGTAAAGAGTGCGGAGTTTGCTCGCCTGCATGATTTTGAAACAACATTTCAAAAAAGAATTACTCATTTGCGATCATTGCTGTAATAGTCTTTTTCAGTGCATTTGCCGGATTGTTCCGACTGCGTATGATATGGTGTTATGATGATAAGCAATAAGGGGACTCATAAATTCAGAAGGTCAGGTATTATATATCCGTTTGCCTAATATTTGATAATACTTCATATGAAAAACACGGTTAACATCGTATTCGCAACAGACAAGAATTATATTCAGCATCTCTCTGCCGCATTGTTCTCCCTGCTTGAAAATAATAAGGATCTTTCGTTTACCGTTTATATTATCAGTAGCGGAATGTCGGAAAAGAGCTACAGGAATATTGAGGATATTGTAAAAAATCGCAACTGTGCAGTAAAGCATATTACGGTTTCAGACGAGCTTTTTGTGAAGCTGGCTACAGCGCATCCGTTTTATCCGAAAGGCACATATTACCGGTTACTTATACCTGATCTTATCGATGAAGAGAAAATACTCTATCTTGATTCCGATATTATTGTCAACGGGTCGATAAAGGAGCTGTACAATCAGGATGTGGAGGATTATTTTGTCTGTGCTATTGAGGATCCGGGTTTTGACAGGCATCGGCAGTTGAAAATGGATAACGATGCAATTTATTTCAATTCCGGCATGATGCTTGTTAATCTTGCAAAATGGAAATCGACCGGTCTTCAGAAAAAAGTTATTGATTTCATAGAGCATAACCCGGATGCCATATGGTTTCCCGATCAGTGTGGTCTTAATTCAGTTATCAATGGAAGATGGAAAAAAGTCCCTTTAAAATACAATCAGCAATCATCAATTTTCAGTGATGATTTTGACAGGAAATTTGATTGCTTTTCTCCTGAGGAACTGAACGAGGCTAAAAAAAATCCTGTTATTATTCACTATACAGGCGGATCAAAGCCCTGGCATTTTAAAAACAGGCATCCCTATAAACAGCTCTACTGGAAATATCTGAAAATGACGCCTTACAGGAATGCTATCTATTCAGATTTAATGCCGATGCATCTTTTGAAGTCGATGGTTCCTGAAGGGTTAAAAAAGAAAATCAAGGGAATTCTGAAGAAGGACGGGGGTTGAAAAGGGTTATGCATAAAGGGCGCCTCACTGTATCAGGTGCCCATGATTTGATTGGTATGAAGGATGGTTATCGCCATTGGGTGAACACAACAGGATGTGATGAACCAGAAAGAAAACGCGCATAAAAAACTTGCAGGCAATGCGGTTTCAGGGATGGTGGCAACGATCATTTATATGGTCAGCCGCCTTCTTCTCACTCCTTTCATTCTTCTGTATCTCTCTCTGGAGGAGTTCGGTTTATGGTCGCTCTGTTTTATCATTCTTTCTTATGCCGGAATGGGCGGGTTTGGGGTAAACAGTACCTATATCCGCTATTCGGCAAGATATCTTGCGGAGGGAAAAGAGAAAGAGATCAGCAAACTGCTCTCGACCGGTGTTGCATATATGTTCTCATTCTGTCTCTTTTTCTGTCTGGTTCTTTATCT
>JAAXUM010000432.1 GCA_013336025.1 Chlorobiaceae bacterium | reverse complement strand
ATCACTGACCTGGCACGGATGTGATTATTGCTACAGGAAGCATTCCCAGAGAGATTCCCGGACTGGTACCGGACGGGAACCGTATCCTTGGAAGCAGAGATGCGCTCGCTCTTAAAACGCTCCCTTCTTCGATGATTGTTGTTGGTGGCGGGGCTATCGGCATTGAAATGGCATGGTTTTATGCCAAAGCCGGCACAACAGTTACGCTTGTCGAGTTGATGCCCCGGATTCTTCCTCTTGAAGACGCAGAGATTGCTCTGGCGCTCAGGCGTTCACTTGAAAAAGCCGGTATCGGGATTTATACCGGAGCAAAACTTGAACAGCTCTCTTCTGATGAAAATGGTGTCAGCGGCAGCATTTCTGTTGAAGGAGAGGAGCCTGTTGCAGTTCAGGCTGATGTTCTGCTTGTCGCCGTTGGTGTGACCGGCAATACCTGTGAACTCGGACTTTCATCTGCAGGGGTGGAGTGTTCGGGCGGATATATTGTTACCGACAGCGAGTGTAGAACTTCTTCGGAGCATGTTTATGCCATAGGCGACGTTCGTGGCGGGATGCTGCTTGCGCATAAGGCCTCGGCTGAAGCTGCTATTGCTGTTGCTTCGATTACCGGAAAAAAGATTGAACCACTTGATGACACCAAGATCCCCCGATGCGTCTATGCCGAACCATCACTTGCAAGTGTGGGGTTGAGTGAGGAGCAGGCCAGGGAGCGCGGATTCAGTGTCAGGGTTGGTCGTGCCATGTTCGCTTCTTCAGGAAAGGCGAATGCTTACGGAAATCTTGAAGGAATGGTGAAACTGATTTTCAGTGCCAAAACCGACAGGCTCCTTGGCGCGCATGTTCTGGGCCATGGAGCTGTTGAGCTGATCGGCGAACTGTGTTTGGCCCGACAACTTGAGGTGACGGCAAGGGTGCTTGCCGGTACGGTGCATGCGCATCCGACTTTATCGGAAACAATCAGGGAAGCTGCTGAAAACTCTCTTGAAACGTGAAGATAGTTCTCTCCGTTATCGGCAATTGCCAGGGTGCTCAGGAGGATGGCGGATCAATCCTGTTGATTGAGAAAACCATTTTCTAATGTCTTTCTAAAAGCATAAATTCAGGATTCATTTTATTATTGAGTAAACTCTTTACAACAGTAAGCCTTTTCCGGTGAATGATATCAAACTTCACGGGGCAGGTATCAACCAAATGATCAATTATGACTCAGACTGAAACAGCCGCAAAAAAGACGGCCGCAGCAAAGGTGAAAGCGGGTTCAGTGGCTTCGGAGGCTCCGGAGCAGAAGAAAGCAAAGCCTGCAGCTAAAAAGAAATCAGGCCAGGCTTTTCCTTTCACCGCAATTGTCGGTCAGGAAGAGATGAAGCTCAGTCTGATTCTCAATATCATTGATCCGAGGATTGGTGGTGTACTGGTTATGGGACACAGGGGTACCGGAAAAAGTACAACAGTCAGAGCCCTTGCCGAAGTGCTTCCCCTGATTGAAAGAGTCAAGGATGATACGTATAACCGTACTCCTGATCAGTATCTCGAAGGTGAAGATGCTAAAAAAGGACGTAAGGCGATAGATCCTCTCACCATCAAAACCGAAAAGATTCCCGTTCCTGTTGTCGATCTTCCCCTTGGTGCGACCGAAGACCGTGTTTGCGGTACCATTGATATCGAGCAGGCCCTTACCGGCCGTTAAAG
>JAAXUM010000194.1 GCA_013336025.1 Chlorobiaceae bacterium | reverse complement strand
TCTTCCGATCTCTGCGTTACCCGGCTCCCCATGCGTAAAAGATCACACAAGGCAAGACCAAGCGCATCGGTAACATCATAAGATGTTATGCGTTCGGTGACCTGCAGCATACGGGTAACCATAAAGGCCACCTGCTCTTTGCTTGCTGATCCCCTGCCTGTGACCGCCGACTTCACTTCACGAGGCGCATATTCGTGTAGTTCAAGATCAGAGTTCATCGAAAGGGCAATTACCGCACCACGAACCTGCCCAAGCTTCAGGGCTGATTGCGCATTTTTACTGAGAAAAACCGTTTCAAGGGCAACTCTCCGAGGTTTGGTGGTATTAATTATCTTTTCAAGTTCACGATAAATCCGGCCTATGCGCTCTGCATGACTTCTGGCTGAATTAAGCCGAATGACGCCACAGGTCAGAACGGAAAATCCGGAACTGTCCTCGCACACCACACCATACCCGGTTTTCAGGCTTCCGGGATCAACCCCAAGCACAACAACCATGAGCTACTCATTTAAACTGTTCATAGCTTTTTCGCTGATCTCCATATTGCTGTATACTGCCTGAACATCATCATTATTTTCAAGGGCATCAATAATCCTGATAACTTTTGAAGCATCATCAGCTTCGAGCTCGATATAATTTTCAGGAATCATATCTACCTTTGCATTTTCAAAAGGAATTCCGGCTGCTTCGAGAGCCTTTTTTGCCGTTTCAAGATCCTTCAGATCAGTGACAACGGTGTAATAGGTCTCATCATCGCCCTCAAGATCTTCAAGACCTGAATCCAGAAGGATCTCCATAAGGGTATCCTCGCTTGCTGCGCTTTTGGGAACATCAAGACTTCCCTTCCGATGAAACATCCAGCTCACACTGCCACTTTCCCCGAGTGAACCGTTGTTCCGACTCATAATATGGCGAATATCGGCAACTGTACGATTTCTGTTATCCGTAGCAGTTTCAATAATCAGCGCAATCCCGGCCGGGCCATAACCTTCATAGGTTATTTCATCATAGGTTACGCCTTCAAGTTCACCGGTTCCCTTTTTCACAGCCCGCTGGATGTTCTCCATCGGCATAGAGTTGGATCGAGCAGTATCAATCGCCAGACGCAATCGTGGATTTCCGCCAGGATCAGCACCCCCCATTTTAGCGGCTATGGTAATTTCCTTGACCAGTTTGGTAAAAAGATTACCTCTCTTCTGATCGGTTGCTGCTTTTTTCCTTTTAATGGTAGCCCATTTACTGTGTCCTGACATGATAAAATTAACTGATTGAGTATTGTCTGAAAAATGCCCTGATTGTGATAATAGATTTATTTTCTTTAAATAAAATCAAATCCAACTGCAATATTGCAAGTTAATCACAAGAAAAAATAATGACAAACCGCTTGATCGCCTATCAGGGAGAACCCGGGGCTTACAGTGAAATAGCTGCCCTCCGCCTTGGACTGCCAAAACCCTGCGAATCATTCGAGGAAGTTTTTGCCGCCGTTGAAAACCATGAGGCAGACTTTGCGGTCATTCCCATTGAAAACTCTCTTGGCGGAAGCATTCACCAGAACTACGACCTTCTTTTACAGCATCCGGTAGTAATCGCTGCCGAAACCTTTGTCAAGGTTGAACACTGTCTCCTCGGGCTTCAGGGATCTTCAGTGCAAGATGCCGAAAAAGTCCTCTCCCATCCCCAGGCACTCGCACAGTGTCGGAATTTTTTCAGTGCACACAAAAATCTTAAAGCCGAAGTCGCTTACGATACTGCGGGAAGCGCCAAAATCATTGCAGCTGAAAAAGATCCCAAGAAGCTCGCAATTGCCTCAAAACGCGCCGGAGAACTTTACGGTCTTGAGATACTTCAGGAAAACCTTGCTGACGAAGAGTGGAATATCACCCGTTTTTTCTGTATTGCCCATGCAGACAATCCTGACACGTCGCACCTGAAAAAACTCTCGGATGCCACACAACAGAAAACCTCGATTGTATTTACACTGCCCAACGTCCAGGGATCCCTTTTCAAATCACTGGCAACACTCGCATTACGAGACATCGATATGACAAAAATAGAATCGAGACCATTCAGACAAAAAGCCTTTGAATATCTTTTTTATGTCGATTTTACCGGGCAGCAGAATGAACGGAACATTCACAATGCACTTGAGCACCTCAGAGAGTTCGCCACAATGGTTAAAGTTCTTGGAAGTTACGGAGTGATTTCATGAGCAATGACAATCAATTTGATTTTTTTCAGGCAACCTCTGGTCAAGCTCCTGAAGCAATAAAAAAAAATACACAGGATAAAAAAAAGCCCTCTCTTTTTCTGATAGATGGCATGGCCATGATTTACAGGGCATATTATGCCTTG
Organism: Chlorobiaceae bacterium; assembly: GCA_013336025.1. Taxonomy (GTDB): domain Bacteria; phylum Bacteroidota; class Chlorobiia; order Chlorobiales; family Chlorobiaceae; genus Chlorobium. The sequence continues at coordinate 1,953 of JAAXUM010000194.1, read as the reverse complement.
CAGGCGGCAAGAATGAAAACCCGGGAAGGCCTTCCATCAGGAGCAGTGTTTGGCTTTGCCTCTGCGCTGCTCAAAATTTTCGAAACCTATAAACCCGATTATCTTGCAGTCGCATTTGACAGCAGGGAAAAAACGTTTCGTCATGACCTTTATGATCTTTACAAAGCAAACCGACCCTCACCACCAGAGGATCTGATAAGCCAGCTCGATGCAATTTATCAGCTTGTCATGCTTCTCGACATTCCGATTATCAAAACACCCGGGTTTGAAGCTGATGACCTTATCGGATCTCTTACCCGATCGTTCGAGAAAACATGCACCATCTATATTGTAACACCTGACAAAGACCTTGCACAGCTTGTCAACGATGGGGTATATATCCTTAAACCCGGAAAAACACAGAACGAACTTGAACTTCTCGGGATTAAGGAAATAGCAACCCGGTTCGGAGTCCGTCCAGAGCAGTTCACTGACTTTCTGGCACTCGCAGGAGATGCATCCGACAATATCCCCGGTGCAAAAGGTATCGGCCCGAAAACCGCCGCAAACCTCATTGGAAAATATGGTTCAATTGCCAGCATCTTCCTTAATCTTAATGAGATATCTCCAAAAAACCGACATAGTCTTGAAGAATTTCAATCTCGTCTCGGGCTGATCAGGCAACTGGTGACCATACGAACCGATCTTGACCTTCACCTGAATCTGCAGAACCTTGCGACAACAACCCCTGACATCGAAAAATTACATCCCTTCCTTAAACAATATGAGCTGAAATCCATTGCAGCAAGACTTCCTGCAATTTTTCCTGACATGAATCTTCAGCCTGAATCACTGCCTTCAGATGATGAGAAAAAAGAGGAGAACGACACCCCGGAACCTGCTGCCCTACACCCTGCAAAAGATGGCGCTGACTATCAGATAATCACAAGTACAGAGGAATTGAAAGCACTCCTCGAACTGTTGAACTGTGCGGAAACCATTGCAGTTGATACCGAAACAACAAGTCTGGATACTTTTCAGGCCGAACTTGTCGGCATATCACTCTCCGTCAAACCAAAGCAGGCATGGTTCGTCTATTTCGGCAAAGGCGGCCTGGATACACGAGTTGCTCTCGACATGCTCAAGCCGGTTCTTGAAAACCCTTCTCTGCCGAAAACGGGGCAAAACCTCAAGTATGACCTTCTCGTTCTAAAAAAATACGCAATCGACATTAACCCCGTTGGATTTGACACCATGCTTGCGAGTTATGTGCTCGATCCGGAAGCAAAACACAATCTTGACGACCTTGCAGCACGTCATCTCTCCATAAAAACCACAACGTACGACGAACTGGTCACGGACGGGAAGAAAAAAATGCCCATTCTTGATGTACCTCCCGGTGAACTGTCAGATTACGCATGTCAGGACGCCGATCTTGCACTGCGCCTGCAAAAGGTCTTCAATGAAAAGCTCATGCAGGAAAAAAATCTGCTCTGGTTATGTGAAAACATTGAATTCCCTCTTGTTTCTGTTCTTGCAACCATGGAATATCATGGCATTTCAATTGATACCGATCACTTGAAAAAAACAGAAAGAACAGTTTCAGAGCAGATCGGCAAACTCTCCGAAAAAATTTTTGAGGCATCCGGCAGAATTTTCAACCTCGATTCACCAAAACAGCTCGCTCATATTCTGTTCGATATTCTCGGACTTCCCTCAGGTAAAGCAACGAAAACCGGTTTTTCCACCAATGTTCAGGTCCTTGAGGATCTTGCTCCGATCCACCCTGTTGCACAGGATCTTCTTGAATACAGGAGCCTTCAGAAACTCAGAAACACCTATATTGATGCATTGCCAAAAATGATCAATCCTCTGACTGGAAAACTGCATACATCATTCAATCAGCATGTTACCGCAACAGGACGGCTATCATCCTCACATCCCAACCTGCAGAACATACCAATACGCACCCTG
>JAAXUM010000193.1 GCA_013336025.1 Chlorobiaceae bacterium | reverse complement strand
TCCCATAACGAATCCTCAACCTGTTTTTGAATGGTGATGTCCGTCATGAAGGTCCAGCACTCCTGTTTTTCACTGCTGACTACGGCATCAATTCGAACCATTCTTCGATGAAGCGGATCAGCGGTATCCTGCGCTTGCTGAGCCCCTGCATTATTATGCAGCATGACTTCACAATATCCGCTCTCCCGCGAAGTAAATACTCTCTTCATGAGGGCATTATAAACCGGGAGATCTTCAGGCGCGATAAACCTTCCCAGCCTGTCACCGGTTAAAAGAGTGCGATCAAGGCCAAGCATTTTTGTAGCCGTCAGGTTCAGCTTGAGTATCGTGCTGTCTGATGCAATGGTCAGATATCCCAGTGGCGCAAAATCGTACAGCTCGGTATAGAGCTTTAAACCTTCTTCCAGATCGGCTCTCGACTGAAGCAGCTCTTCCTGCTGCATTTCAAGTTCAATCTGGTGAACAGAGAGCTCATGGATAATACGGAGACGATCATCGGTGGACTCGACATTACCGGTTTTTATTTTTTGCTGATGCAACAGGCGCGCTTCAGCCTGAAGCCGCATTTCGGAGAAGTCGTCAGCAGCTGCTGTTATGTTTTTTTTCATGAAGTGAGTTCTCCTGATTGAGGAAAGCACCCGTTCCGATAGTGCAACCCAATGCGTACGCTACTGCCCTGAACCTGACAGACAGGCACTGCGGGCACCCTCTTCTGTTCGCTTTTGTTCGGGATGAATGAAGCCCCGTTTCAGGCGCCGGCTTTTTGCTCCATCTTTCTCTTATTTTGACGCAACCCTGTACGATCAGCCGGGTTGAAGATGCAGCATCCCGTTTCAATATAAAGTTTTCCATTTTTTCTCTGTCACGCAATGCTTGAATTTTTTCTCGCAAGCCACTTGCGTGCGCTGGTAACGGCGTCGCGATAAGTCGCCGGAAACATGACGCGTGAACCCTGTTTGTCTGCCGAAACTCAACGGTCTTTTTTGCCAAGCCGAAGTACAACCTCTCCAAGACTGTCCTTAATCTCTGCGGTGTTCCCTGCGGTTGGAATAACAAAACCGGTATGACCGGCGGATAACGAGCCAAACCCGACTTTCAGACGAACCTCGCTGTCGTGAACATCAAGCCCTTTGAGATTGGTACGAATGTTGGCGTAGAATTCGTCGAGCAGGGCGGAAACTCTTTCAGGCGGAACAAAGGCAACTTTATGCGTACTGTCCATCTGCTGAAGAAGCGATGCGTTTTCAGCTTCGAGCTTCGATACTTTTCTGTCAAGATCGATCCTCTGTTTTTCCGTTTCTGCCGCTGCTGATGTTTTTGCATTGGCAACAGCGGTTTCGAGCGTTGCTGTCGCCTCTTTTGCTTTTTCGGCAAAGATTTTGCTGTCGGCGCTCAATCCGTCAAGCTGCTCCTGCAACAGCCTGTTCTCCTCGATAAGACTTCCGATTCTGCTGTCAAGTTTATCGGAAGCCGAATTTTTAGCCTGCTCTTCCTGTAACTGCGCTTCGAGCGCGCTCACTCGCCCAAGCTGCTGGCGAGCTTCGAGAAGCTCCTGAAAGAGTGCTTTCATGACGGAAACCGGTTTTGCCTCTACTCCGGCAAGTGAGGGTACGGCCGGGCGCAAGGCGGCAAGCGATGTTGTAAAAAGCTCTTCCGATTTGCGGTACTCTGTCAGGGCTCTCTCTGTCTCCTGAAAACGGGTCTCGCTTTTTTTGAGCGCCTCTTTAAGCGCTTGCTGCTCCCGGGTCCAGCCGGCCTCCTTAACCGCAGCCTGCTGCACGAATGCGGTATGTTCACCCTCTGCTGCTTTCAGGGATTTCTGCAGTTCCGTAATCTGCGCAAGCGCCTTGATCTGACCGCTCTGCTCCCTTTTAAGAACCTGATCAATCTCCGAGCGCAGCGATGCTGTTGCGGCCTGATATTCGGTTTCTTTTTTTGCTGCAACCTGAAGCTGCTCTTTCAGGGCAGCATCTTTTTTGGAGATCTCGGTTATGGCGCTTCTCAATCCTGTCCATAACCCTTCCGAATCGGCTGTGACCGTCTCAAGAAGCAGGGAGGAGGGCTTGATCCTCAGAAGTTCAGCTTCGATTCTGCTGCGCACTCTCTCTTGCGTCTGCATTTTCACCGTTGCGCTTTTCAGCTCTTCCTGAGCTTTTCCAAGTTCGTCCTGTATGCGCTTGTTCTCCAGCTGGAGTTTTGCAACAAGCTGCGCATCCCCGGGCAGTATGACCGGCTTGATCGGTTTTTTTCGTTCAGGAGGCATGGATTCTCTTGTTTATTTCTTGTCTTCAATAGTAATGGTGCGAACGGTCCGGGCCTTGCCGTCGGTCACCCTGACTGTCCAGAGGTTCATCTCGCCCGCATAGGTGGCACTATAATCAAGTTTGCCCAGAATATCGGTGAGCCTTGCAACATCTTTTCTCCCTGCTACGGCGCCGATAACCTCATCTTTTGTGCGTGATGGAGCCGATACTTCGGCAGCTTCCTGACGGGATGCGACATACCGGATGGTGATGGTCGAAAGCGCTTCGGGAACGATGTTTCCTTTCGTTGAAGATGCTGCCGAAACCGGTTCGATGAGAATGGTTTTCCCTTCATAGCGCATTCCCACCTTGACGGCGAGTTCCGCATCGGCAATAAGCATGCCGGCTTTCATGCCTTCCGGCACCCCTATCTCTTTTTGCGCATCACCGAATGACTTTCCCGCAGCCTCAAGAAAAGCGTTAAAATTAATTTCCTCTGCGCTCATTGGTTCTCCTGTAATAAATGAAAAAGAAGGTCGCCGAAGCAGTTCAGCAACCTTCTTTTTTACGATTATACATTTTCAGTTGTGCGAACAGGCTCAATGCGCAGCGGCATCGGCACCGGAACAAGGGTTGCCGTTATTTTCGAAACGATTTTCAGATCCCGGTCAAGCTTGCGCTCAAAGCGGATTGCCGCAGTATCGGCAAGCAAAACAAGTCCTTTTCTCGTCCCTGACTCGGTTGTCGCTTCGGTGATTTTCAGATCCATCTGTATTTCAATCACGGTCTGCGAAAACTGATAAAAAGTAGGCATTACCCCCAAATCAAGCAGCGATACCGTTCGAGGTTTTCCGTGCGAATAGGTTACCTCGCCCCTTTGTGAAATCGTTTCGGTAATACTTGGAATTATTTCAACCGGTGTCTCGGCAAGCTCCCTGAGCAGGCTTGCCGAAGAACGGTCAAGTGCCGCTTGCGCATCGGCCACACTTTCGGCTACGAGCCGGATAAGATCGGCAAATGACGCCTGCTCGGTCTCTTTAACCTTGAGAGCAGGCGAAAAGAGCGGTTCTCGAATAGTTGGTGACAATGATTATCTCCTCCATTGCATGGTTATGGGGTTGGTTTTGGAGTCCTCTTGTCCGTAACGATGATCTCCGGCGCGATACGTGCAGGAGGCGGAACTGGAACCATTTTTGTCATCAGTCGGCTCGTGCCGTGAACCTCTTTGCCGAATTTACGATTGTGGGAGACCTCCGTATTGACCGATGCGCTCCAGCAGGCAAAACCGACCTTGGCACTTGCGCTGACTTTTATATTGGTTTCGGTTGACATGGTTGTCTTGATATCCATGGTAACCTCAATCGTCGCTTCTGAAAACTGATAAAAGGTCGGCAGAAGACCTATCTGCAGCAGCGATACCTTAACGGGGGGCGTTGAGGTAAACGTCACGCCGGTATCCGTTATTTCCTGACTCATGCCGAGGATCAGATCAACTTCTGTCTCCGCAAGCATTTTTGCTGTTTCAACCGAGTTCTGGTCAAGAGCCCTCTGAGCCTCTGCAATGCCAAGACCAAGCTTCATTACCATTTCCGGTAATGGAACATCCAGTAATTCACGACCGACACTTGCCATAGGATTATCTCCTTTTTTGTGTTGCCCTTGAGAAGTGACAACGGGTTCAGGAATATGAGCACGTGAAAAAAATTAATAAAAAAACTATTGATGACCAGGTGAAAACAGTTCCGGCTTTTTTACCCTGAACCTGCAAGAATATCGTCAATATCAGAGCCATCCGTCGCTCCAAGTGTCTGCAGGAGACGTTGATACCGTTTGATATCCATGTGAATGCCTCCAACCATGGCTATCGAAGGTTCTTTCTGCATCGCCAGCGCGTCGGTAAGCGTGAGTCGGGCAATAAGCGCTTTGGTTTGATTCATCCGCAAGACCACCTCTCCCCCATAGGCGCCGACAATGCGTGACGGATCCTGGCTGTGAGAAACAACAAGAAAAAGAGCGGCTCCCCCTTCTTCAAAATGAACCGTAGCTCCAAAACGGGTGTAAATATCTGACGGCACAGGCTCTCTTTTGTTCTTTTTATAGTTTTTTAAA
>JAAXUM010000431.1 GCA_013336025.1 Chlorobiaceae bacterium | reverse complement strand
AACGGCTTTCTTCTATCCCCCTGCACGTCCGCCGCAAAAAATTTACAAAATCGATGTCATGGACGCTGGTGATATGTTTCTCCGAAAAGGCTGAGGGTGCGATCATTTCAAAAAGGCTACTGTCTGCGATCTCCTTGAGGATGCTTCGGATTCGCACTGGGGCCTCGACATAGCCATGCTCATGAATATGATGGTTGAAGTGCTGATCTGGAAACAACAAGGCAATCCTGTCACAGGGGCGCTCAGAAACGGCCGCCGATACTGCCGAAGTTTTGACGTAGCGAAATTCCCTCAGCCGAACCGGGTCTTGATCAATGGAGTTCTCCACCATCTTGATGTAAGCCTCTGGCACGTAACCGGCGTATTTTCTTTCTAATATCGCCCTGGCAACAGCGCGAACAAAGTCACGTTCCGGTCTTTCAGTCCGACTCAATCCGTCGAACATCAAATGCGGCATGCAGGCTTGATCTGGCTTGTATGGCTTTTCATAGGCAGTGCCGATAATCGGGCGTGCGCCGTATTGTTCGTAAAACCTGAGACGCTGGCGGTTTTCGACGAGAAGGGCTTCATTTTGGCACAGTGAGGCCTCATCTGGAAGACATTCGAAAAAAAGACCTTTAGCACCCAAGGCCACGGCCGCTTTCCGCACCCGGTCGTACAATGCTCCGCCGATGCCGCTGCTGCTCTTGCCCGCTTTGGTGGCGATCCAATCAAGGTAGCAAAAACCGATCTTCGGTTCGTGAAGCAAGAATGCGAATCCCTGCACGCGCTGCCGCACGTTTTCGGCAACAAAAAGGATGGCCCGGAATCTCTCAAGAAAAGGATCATGGAGATGGCGACCAAGCTGATCTATCTCTTCCTCTGATATAGCCGAGAAACGGCTACGCATGATGACTTTCACCTGATCGAGGGCGTTTCGGTTTCCGGGAAGCACTTCATCATAAATGCGGCGAATGCGTAACATGATTCAAGCAATCCTTTGGTTGACATTTGAGAGGATTGAGCCACTGCCCGTATTCAGGTGAATGTGAGGACATGTCGTGCAGCCGCAAGTCCATAATTTCCGGAGATAAGGATGATTCGCATCGTTTCTCCCCTGCTTATAAACCTCTTTGTTTTTCACATTTTTACCCTTGGTCGGTGATGTCTTCGATGACCAAAAGAATCAGCGCCGATTCGCTATTTTCGGCATCAACGATCTGTCGGCCGGTCAACCGCAAAACCTTGGGGCCGATGTTCGGAAACTCATGCTTCACCGTGTAGTTTTCAAAGACCTTATTATTCGGCAAAATATCTTTGAGCAATTTTTCGAGCTCTGGGATGTTCCACTGTTTATGCCCTAATTCAAAGAAAGGGGTATCCTTGATTGCCGTTTCTGACACCTGAAAAGTTTTGTAAAAAGATCGATTGGCCGAAACCACGCGCAGGTTGCCGTCGAGGACCAGCATCGGCTCCCGGATTGTGTCAATAACATGCTCAGCGAAAAGCCTTGCCGTTCTCTCCCGCTGTTGGGCCAGCTTTTTATCAGTGATATCCATCAACGTGATGACCAGACCGCCAACGGTTTTATTCACAGTTCGGTAAGGCATAATAATCAAGTTCAGCCACTTGCCATCCGTGGCGACAACCTCTTTTTGTATTGGAATCAACTTCTCAAGCACCACCTGACAATCCGCGTGCAGCCGGTCATAAACGAGTTTGGATC
>JAAXUM010000430.1 GCA_013336025.1 Chlorobiaceae bacterium | reverse complement strand
GCTGTCCAGCAGTGTACCGGACCAATAAACATGATATTCAGGGGAATAAACAGGACAGGAAAAGAACTTGAATATATGCTTGTTCAGGTTTTATTAATGCTGATCTGGATTCCGGCAGCAACAATAACCTACAGTTTATCAGGTGCTGCTGCCGCAATAGCATTAAGTTCAATAACCAGCACCCTGTTTCTTTTTTTGCGAAGCAGTTATATCTTTCAAGTCAGAATCAGGGAAATTATTGTTCGATCTATTCTTCCTTCGCTGGTGTCGTTTTTTCCCGCTTGCCTGATCTACATCATTACGCTACTGTTTCCTGTTACAGGGAGGATTGCTATTATTGCACAAATCCTTGTCTGTGGAGTTCTCTATCTCATCATGACCATAGCGCTGCTTTGGGGCATTGTTTTGAACGAAGATGAAAAAAAACAGGCAATTGCATTATTGCCATTTAAAAAGAAGATGGACTCATCACAGTGAATGCGAAAACCGTTTCGGAACGGTTTTCGTGTGCATTCGCCATTTATTGTAAATTATGAAAGCTTCAATACTTTATGCAGGACTTGCAGCACCTTATGCCGGGTGGGTAGCTATTGATGAGCTTGCGGAGTTGCTTGCGCACTACTTTCAAGCTGAGATCCTGTCGCCAAAAGTTATGCCGGGCCTCCTGCTTGATCGTTTTATCCATCGCCGTCAGGTCAGATTCGAACCTTTACAAACCAATGGGGGTGACGTTCTGATAGTCGTTGCGTGTAGTCCCGGCGATCTTGGAATGATCAGTGCCATACCGGACTGCCGCAAGAAATTCGATAAAATTTATGGATTTGTCACAGATTCATATTTCCATGCCGGATTTGTCAAGGAAACAGCTCTTTTTGATGCCATAACGGTTACCGCTCACGAAGATATTGAGTATCCAAAAACAAACTTCGGTATTCCTGTCCACCAGTTATATCAGGGTACAGATGGTCTGACCTGGGCTCCACGCAACCTGATGCATCGTGAAATTGACGTGATGGGTTTCGGGCGCATACCACCAACCTTTCACTCGCACTTTTCCCAATGCTTTCATCCCCCGGCTTCTCCATATTTGTATCTGCACTCTCCGCTGGGCCATATATCAGGAGATGCTGTTCATCTTGAGCGCGGCATGTTGTTCAAGCTGCTCCATCGAACCCGTATTTCACTGGCATTTCATCTTTTCGTTGAGCCTCAGGGCGATCGGCCGCGTTCAATGATGGTGACCAGCCGGTGGCTGGAATCCTTGCTGTCCGGATGTATTGTTGCCGGGCAACGACCTGTTTCACGCATGGCCGAAGATATGCTGTTCTGGCAAGATTCGACCGTTGAGCTCTCTCTGGATCCAAAGGTTGCGGCTGACGAATTGATAGCTCTTTTGTCGCAGAATGATGCACTGGAGCAACAACGGCGTACCAATATTTACCATATGCTTAGTCACCATGACTGGCGCTACCGGATAGAAGTCTTTTGTAAGATGATGGATCTCCCGATACCTGAAGCACTGCATGATGATCTGTCGCGTTTGCACGAGCTTGCCGCTTCGTTCGATCACTCGCGCTGATTGAAACAGAAGATTTTTTGCAATACCTTCTGCTTCCAGCCATTTAGATTCTCCGGGAACAGAACACTCATTTGGTATGGGTTAAGCAGGTCGGGGGAATTTCACTCGGGCCTGCTTAACCCGTCGC
>JAAXUM010000429.1 GCA_013336025.1 Chlorobiaceae bacterium | reverse complement strand
GCATCTCAAAATGCATCGTTCTGGGAAACAACCTGTTTGAATCGCGGATTGAAGGTCCGATTGTTCAGCGATCGGCAGAGTGCAATCGACTGGCTTGTTTTATAAGGTAAACAACAGTCATTATCTTGTGATGTTTTGAGTTGTATGCCTCATGCTGTTTGATTCCGGTTTCAATGGAAACTTGCAGCAGTGCAGTTCGTTACTATTGACAGTATGCAGAGGCCTCTTTCGGTTATTGAGCAGGGTAGCGTTGAAGTTCAATGCCGGAGCCGGATGTTTTTTAAACATGTAAAGACGGAGGATAACAAAATGGCGACAGCAACAACATACAGTGTCCTTTTTTATGGCAGTCCGGAAGGCTATCAGACAAACCGGGCCCAGATTACTTTGAGTGATGCGGCAGGAAAGACTCTTGCTTATGTGCGGTTCAACGATCCCGGTATGGTTTTTGAGGCTGATGCCAATGACGGCGGGATTATCAGAATGCATCTTCCTTCGACCATGTTTCAGAGTGTTCTCGATGTTCTTCGCAATGAAACACCCATACAGGTCTATTTTGCCCAAGGCCGTGGTTTTTTGGGCACCTCTCCGGAGCCGGCAGGGGAAGGCGAGTAAAACTTCCTGATGGGATGGAGCCGTCGAAACGTCCTGTTTTGATGGCTCTTTGTCTCTTCTGATATTTTGGGCGATCAGTTTTTCACCCGACATGTTGCCGATTTAAGTGGTTACGGATTTAATCAAATTCTTTTACCTGCCAGGTTGAGATGTAACCGGAACTGTTCAGACAGGGAACGTTACGGTTACAGTAAACTCATCATGCATTTCCTGTCCTTCGCACCTCCTTCCTTCAGCAAGATCAGTCGCTCTGATTTCAGGCACATAAATGCTTGATCGTGGCTTTTCATCGTTTGGTGCTTATCCGATGACATGAGCGGAACTATCTGTTCCGGATGCTGAAAAAACGAATATAACGTTTGTTTCCGCCGGTTTACTTGGAGAAAATCAGGTGATGTGTTATATTGGACTAAATATGTCTTATTTATTGATTTTTTATCCTGAAACAAAAAAAGGAGAATATTATGGGTGTACTGGTTGGGCGTAAGGCACCGGATTTTTGTGTGGAAGCAGTAACGGGCGGCTCCCGCTTTGTTGAAGCATGTCGTCTTTCCGATTATGCGGGCAAGTATGTTGTGCTGTTTTTCTATCCCCTTGATTTCACTTTTGTTTGTCCTACCGAGCTCCATGCATTTCAGGACAAGCTTGAGGAGTTTCAAAAGAGAAATGTGGAGGTTATCGGTTGTTCGGTTGATTCGAAGTTTTCACACTTTGCATGGTTGCAGACTCCGAGAAACCGGGGAGGGATTGAAGGGGTGACCTATACGCTTCTATCGGATATCAATAAAACCGTTTCATCGGATTATGATGTTCTTGTCGATGGAGCCGGCATATCGCTTCGAGGTTTGTTTCTTATTGATCGTGAGGGTATTGTTCGCCATCAGGTTGTCAATGATCTCGGGCTTGGCAGAAATGTTGACGAGGTACTCAGAATGATCGATGCCTTGCAGTTTACCGAGGAGTTTGGTGAGGTTTGTCCGGCCAATTGGAAAAAGGGTGACAAGGCTATGATTCCTACACAAGAAGGCGTTTCAGATTATTTGAGCTCCAAATAGGAAGCCAAATACTGCGTTACTGCTTGTTTGTCGATCC
>JAAXUM010000428.1 GCA_013336025.1 Chlorobiaceae bacterium | reverse complement strand
GCATACCCGCATAACCTTCAAGGATGTCGCCGGTCTCGATGAGGCCAAGGCTGAGGTGATGGAGGTTGTTGATTTTCTCAAGGATCCGAAAAAGTACACGAAGCTTGGCGGCAAGCTCCCCAAGGGGGTGTTGCTGGTTGGGCCTCCGGGCACAGGAAAGACCCTGCTTGCAAAGGCTGTGGCCGGTGAGGCGGATGTGCCGTTTTTCAGTCTGAGCGGTTCCGACTTTGTTGAGATGTTTGTCGGGGTTGGCGCTGCGCGCGTACGCGATCTGTTCAAGCAGGCAAAGGAGAAGGCTCCCTGCATTATTTTTATCGACGAGATCGATGCTGTGGGCCGCAGCAGGGGAAAAGGCGCGATGATGGGGGCCAATGATGAACGTGAAAACACGCTGAATCAGCTTCTTGTGGAGATGGACGGATTTGCGACGGACAAGGGTGTTATTTTAATGGCGGCAACAAACCGGCCTGATGTCCTTGATCCTGCCCTTCTCCGGCCCGGGCGCTTTGATCGTCAGATTATGGTTGACAAGCCTGATCTTAAAGGTCGTATTGATATTTTCATGGTGCATACGAAAAATCTCCCGCTCGCTGCTGACGTGAATCTCAAGGCGCTTGCGTCGCAGACTCCGGGTTTTGCCGGGGCTGAAATCGCCAACGCCGCCAACGAGGCTGCCCTGCTCGCTTCACGGAAAAACAAGGTTACTATCGAGATGAAGGATTTCGAGGACGCCATTGAGCGGGTTATCGCCGGCCTTGAAAAAAGAAACAAGGTGATCAATCCGCGCGAAAAACAGATTGTTGCCTATCATGAGGCCGGCCATGCCATTGTGAGCTGGATGATGCCTGAAAACGACCCTGTTCAGAAAATTTCGATTGTGCCGAGAGGGATGAGCGCTCTGGGTTATACCATGAATATCCCGCTTGAAGACCGCTATCTGATGACAAAAAAAGAGCTGATCGCGAGAATCTGCGGGCTGCTCGGCGGACGTATAGCCGAAGAGATTGTGTTTGATGAGATCTCGACAGGTGCGCAGAACGACCTTGAAAAAATCACCGGAATCGCCTATAACATGGTGATGGTTTATGGTATGAGCGAAAAACTGGGCAATCTGTCGTTTTACGAAAGCAATAATCCCTATTACGGCAGTCCCGGTATTGACAAGAAGTATGGTGAAGAGACCGCCCGCCTTATTGATGATGAGGTTAAGGCTATTGTTGAAAATGCCCGTCGGATGGTTATCGACATGCTGATGGCAAACCGCGGCAAACTTGAACAGCTCGCTACCGAACTGCTTGCAAGAGAGATGCTGCAGTACTGCCAGATTGAGGAAATTCTCGGTAAACGGCCTCCGGGGCTCTATCAGGAACATCTTGAAGATCCCTGTTCGCCCGCCAGGAGCGGCCTGAACGACGACAATGGCTCGCCTGCGCATGCTGAGACGGCAATCAGCGACAAGGAGCGGATGGATCTTGATGCAGCTGTGGCAAGACTTCGCCAGGAGAGAGAAAAAGCTGAAAACTGATCCGAACCGATTGCTTATGGAAAGAAACGTGCGGTTGATCGTTTCCGGTTATGTTCAGAGTGTCGGGTACAGGATGTTTATCCATACCGCCGCCGTGGAGCTGGGTCTTTCGGGATGGGTGCGGAACCTCATGGACGGCTCCGTTGAAATTGAGGTTCAGGGGTCGCCAGGCATGATTGACGAACTGGTGAAAAGGT
>JAAXUM010000192.1 GCA_013336025.1 Chlorobiaceae bacterium | reverse complement strand
ATTTCCGGTGGCTCCCCGCCAGAAAAACATAAGCCTGAGCCACCAGCGCTGTCCACCCCTGCAGTCATGCAGGCAACGGTTCAGACGACTCCGGCGAAGGAGGAGGTCACGCAGCTTCAGCAGGACATCTTTATTCTGAAAGCAGTTATTGATGATCCTGACGGATTTACGAACGTTCGAAGCATGAAATCTTCCAGCAGTTCAATTGTCGCAAAGGTAAGCCGGAACGAACAATTCCAAACCTACCTGCAGAACGGAAACTGGTGGCAGATTAAAACGGCTGATGGAAAAATCGGCTATATGCATACCGGTCATATCAGAATCCTCCCGGAGACCAGATAAGGCCCGACAATTGTAATGATGTTGCCCGGAAATGCTGTGTTTTCGTGATGTTCAGCATTTCAATTTCTTCATCTCGAGGTATTTTGAAATCCTCAACTTCCGACTTGTCGGTACACGCAGGATTCCTGTTTTCATTCGCCTCAGACTGAATGCTTTCTTCGACAATAAACAGAGCTGCATTTCTGCGGATATTTCTTTTTTTCAGTAACCAATCACCATACGTATCACTTTTTCAGGTTTTGCAGGAACGTTTTTGCTCTCACCTGATGTTTCTTATCAATCCGATTTATCAATTACAATCAGCAGAGAACGTGCTCCGCCAGGAGCCAGTCTTTCAACTCGACAAAACAAAAGTCGTATGAACTGCTGATCTCAAGAATTTTTTCGTTGTTATAAAAAACCTGATACAGATTTTTTCTGCAGTATAGTTCTGACGGCATCCTCTTTTACAACCACAAAAAGGAGAAAACTATGGCGCGTAAAAAAAACGGAAACACTCCACAGGAGTATGGCGAATTCTCTCCAACAGGTAAGCTGCGTACCGCTATTATCGAGGGCAATACGTTTGGGTACAAGTCGGTTCAGTATACTGAGGTTGATGGAATGGCCATGTTTGAAGGGGACATCATTCTCGGCAAGGTTGCCGATGTCGACAATAAAACCGAGCAGCGCAAACAGGAGATGCGAGGTGTTTCTCTCCGGGGCATTACCATTACGGGAGCCAAGTACCGATGGCCGAACTGCAAAGTCCCCTATACCATCGATCCGGCTCTGCCAAATCAGAGCAGAGTAACCGATGCGATCGCCCACTGGGAGGCAAAAACAAAGTTCAGCTTTATCCTTCGAACAAGCGCAAATGCGTCAAGTTATCCGGACTGGGTAACATTCAGATCGGGTTCAGGTTGCAGCTCCTATGTCGGAAAACAGGGCGGCCAGCAATACATTAATCTTGCTTCAGGATGTTCAAAAGGCAATGCTATTCATGAAATCGGCCATACCATAGGGCTTTGGCACGAACACAGCCGTGAAGACCGGAACGCATTTGTTACCATTCACTGGGATAAAATCATCGCCGGGTATGAACACAATTTCAATCAGCAGATAAGCGATGGGGATGATGTCGGCGCTTATGACTACGGATCAATTATGCACTATCCGAGAACCGCCTTTTCAACTGACGGCTCGGAAACCATCACCCCTACAGATCCGTCCGCATCGATAGGCCAGAGAACCGCTCTCAGCGCCGGTGACATTGCGGCTGCAAACTCTCTCTGCCCGACCGTTTCGCTCTGCCCTGCAGCACCGAAAATCTGCCCCGCTGCACCGATACAAGTTTGCCCTGTTTCACCGAAACTCGCCTGTCCTCCGGGAATAAAACTTGCCTGTCCTCCTGGAATAAAACAACTTTGTCCTCCGGGGATCAAACAAATCTGTCCCCCGGCACCATTAGTGCTTTGCCCTCCGGCACCGAAAATCGCTTGTCCTCCAGCACCGAAACTGGTCTGTCCTCCGGTGCCGAAAATACCGATCTGCCCGCCAGCACCGGTTGCCGGATGTGCGGCCGGCCCGACAAACAAACCGTGGGTCGGACCTGAGGGGTACACAACAACCTATCGGCTTGATCCTGCGTCCGGAGCTTACTATAGCGATGAGGCCCCTCCTGCCGGCATGAATCAGATGCCTCCGGTTGTCATCAACATTAATTTTCACGGTTATCAACCTCCTTCCATTCAATCGGATTATGCACAATTCGACCCGTCCAACTATGAAAATCAGGACTGGACCGCTTCTGAATATCCGGATCCCGGCGAGGAAGCTGATGATTCGATGACAAACGAAGAGAGCGAAACACCGGAGGATTTCAATCCTGAATGTTCGGAGTAAACCGCTCAAGTCATAACCAACAACCATGGCAGTATCGCGCAACAAGCCGATACTGCCGTGATCTACCATACATCCATGCATTATCCCTATTTCCCGTTCTTTCTCAGCAAGCAGGATCGCGATACATTCATGGCGTCATCCCCCTATGGCGGGTTCACTGTGAATAAAGCTGGTGCAGCCATTCTTGAGTGGAGCAACGGAAGCCGCTCAATGGATGAGATCGTAAAAAAGCTGCAAAGTCGTTATGTTGCTGAAAGCGCGTCGATTGCCGCAAAAACCGAACAATTTATCCATGATCTTGCCAAAAAGGGCTATGTCCTGATAAAAGAAAAACCCATGCGCTGGTTTGATGCGCCTCCTCCTCAAACCATATTCTGGGAGATTACCTCTCAATGCAATCTGCAATGCCTTCACTGTGTCGTCTCTGCCGGACAATCGACGGAGCCCGATCTTTCAACAGCCCGTTGTTTTGAATTACTTGATGAATGGGCCGCACTCGGTGTAGAGGAAATAACCTTCAGCGGAGGAGAGCCGCTGCTCAGGGAAGATTTTTTTGAGCTGGCCGATGCCGCTGCGAAAAACAACCTCAGAATCAGCCTGGCAACCAACGGAACCCTTGTAACCAGAGAGGTTGCACAAAAGCTCAAGGCCCTCAATGTTGATGTGCAGATCAGCCTCGACGGATCGACAGCAGAAATTTACGGACGGGTACGAGGTCGTAAAGAAGCTTTCAATGATGTGGTACAGGGAATCAGGAATACGCTTGCCGCTGGAGTTAACCTTACCATAGGAACCGTTGTGACAAAAAACAATATTGATGACATACCCGAAATCCTGAAGTTTACAGAGAGTTCCGGCACCCCTTATTTCCGCCTGATTCCCTTTGTGCCTTCCGGCCGAGGTAAACATAACCGGGATCTTGAACTCGATCCGCTCCAGATACAAGCAGTTTCAAGAGAACTTGCCGAACAGCGGGATCGCTGGTCGTTTACCATTCTTCCTCTCGAATTTGAGCTCACGTTTTCACCTCCGTCGAATGAACAGGCCGATCTTTCAAGACCAAGCGAATGCGGAGGAGCTACCAATTACTGCACCGTCACTCCATCGGGAGAGGTACTACCCTGTCATTATTTTGAAGGGGTCGTTGCCGATTCATTGCGAAACCGGTCATTCCGCGATATCTGGAGAAACTCCCGCTTTCTCAACTATTTCCGAAGTATCGAAATTGGCGATATCCAGGGGTATTGCCATGGTTGCGACTGGCTCTCCGAATGCCGGGGGGGGTGCAAAGCCGCCAATTTCAGCCGTGGCGATCTCTTTCAATCAAACTGCCACTGCTGGATTGTTAAAGAAAATCAGCAATAAATAAATCATGATCGTTTCTTACATCCTCTCGCTCTCCGAGCCGCTGTCACTTCCGTCAACAGCTCTCCTCCGTATCGAAATCAGGGATACCTCGCTGGCAGATGCTCCGTCGGTCACGCTTGCCGCTATGCAGAAAAATGCAGAACAGGTTTCCGGCAGAACCGTCATCAACGGAGTATTTGATCTTCAGAATGCCATCTCCCCAAAAGCGACGGCAACACTTTGGGCACATCTTTCCCTGAGCGGTGAAAACCGGATTAATAAAGAGGATTTCATCACGACCAGATCATACCCCATCACAACAATCGACGAGAATGGCCAGGTTCTTGCCGAATTACACCCTGTGAGCCGTTGAGCGGAAAGATCCTGAACTTCGCTCCGTACCCATCCGTTTTGATAACCTGCCTTATAACCTGAATTCCCGGAGAATTATAACGATGCCGGGTCAAGGACGGAAGTACCGTGCCTCGGGGAGGTTGATCCGTAGCAGAAAATACTCTGATGAAGAGGGGGAGTTGCCCGCGAATTGACACGAATTTGCACGAAAAGGGAAATTGGCAGTTGGTTTTCTCTGGCTTCGCCGATAAAAACAACTGCCGGTTTTTCATTAAAAGACGAATGGGGATGAAGAGGGGGAGTTGCCCGCGAATTGACGCGAATTTGCGCGAAAAGAAATTATGGCTGTTTGTTGTTTCGACCATCTGGAGAGATCTCTCTTCTCTTCAGTTCTTTCCTCCCAACTCAGAACTCATTGCTCAGCACTCAGCACTTTCTTCTTCCCATTACCCTCTACCCACTACCCACTTTCTCATTACCCGGTACCC
>JAAXUM010000191.1 GCA_013336025.1 Chlorobiaceae bacterium | reverse complement strand
AGGCGCACGCCGATTTCAGAATACACTGCTCGCATCGCCGGTCACGGCTCAGGCAGGTCGCCCGCTTGAACGCATGTCCGAACCCGCCCCTGAGCGCCGAACCTTTATAATCAGGCAACTGCACCAGCTCGGTCGGCTCGATGGTAAACCGGAATCGTGCGATGCGCAGAGAGGAAAGGGATGTGTACATACTGATCAGTTCGGGAGCAATTTGAGCCTGACCCATCCAAGCGGTTGATAAGGAGTGCCATCCTTGAGCAGTACGGAACGGGTTTGCGGGAAGCAGTCGTCAGCGATGTCGATGTTCAGAACAGTTTTCAGGTAATCGCCAAGTAACGATTCGCTCTCCCGCCCAGGCTTCTTTGAATGGAGTTGACCGATCGCCAGGCCGATGGAATTGTCGAACCAGGTCTTTCCGCCGCCAATCCTGAGGATAGCCTCGTTGGCTTGGGGTCGGGGAAAGTTATTGAGTAGTGTTTCATAAAACGAGATCAGCCTTGAAACGTCAGAAGGACTTGCCGGGTGACGGTGTTTGAGCATCGCCAGTTCCCGCTCGCACGAGGCCTTTGAAAAAGAATTGATGATCAGGAATAGCTGTTTTACCGATTGATGTTTGACGAACTGAAACCCGTTTTTCTGTTCCGAGTGCAGCAACGACAATGAAAACAATGTGCTCGCACCGGAACGAACGGTTTGACGCCACTGGGGAATAGAGGTTTCATCCTTACCGCTCTTCTCTTCCGGTAACGGCACTATGCGCACCCGTTCAACCTGGCTGACCTGCAAGGCTTCCGGTGAAAACGGCCTTGCATCACTGATCTGCAAAAAACGGAACGCATGATAAGTGGGCAGTTCGGCAGGCGTTTCGGCATCATTTCGATCTTCGAGCGAAAAAGTGTTATCCAGCCGGCGGTTGAAACACCGGTCAGTCACCTTACAGCTTTTCATGGAATTCCGGTCTCCTTTGCCGACATAGCCCTGAATGTGTTGAAGCGTTTGCAGACCCGACTCGTTATTGAGCAGCCAGTCCCACAAGACGGCCGTTGCCATGGCACCCTTGATGGTGCTTCCGGGTACAAAGGGAGCACCTTGCGTTTCAAGAAAGCGCTGGATGTGTTTTCTTCTGACCTCACCGTCGACCGGAATCCGCTGTTTTGCAAGCGAGGCAACGGAACTGTTGCAATGGTATGTCAGAAAATCCTCCAGCATACCCTCTTGACGAACGTGTTCGACAAACCGGTCGACGAGTTCAGGCCTGCTCATCAGTAATGATTGCAGTTTCCGTTCATCAAGACAGATCAGTTCATTTCCCTCTTGGACAAAATCCGTACAGGGCGAAAGGACTGCTTCCTTGCCAGCCCCGATAAAAATCGGGGAAATAGCCTCAAGGGTCATCCTTTTCTGAATCAGCTTGTCTGTCATGCCAGGGAAATCGAAAAATTCATGCCATACCGTAAGATGCGTTCATCCTTTTGCGGCGAAATATCGAGAAGACGTCCGTCAATCGGTCGTCTCGACACAGCTCCTTCCCTGATGAAACGTGCCTGCTTGCGAACAGTTTCGGGGTCTGCGTGCAAGCCTGCTGAACCGCCGCCACGAACGAATAGTTCATACCGGTGCATCTGTTGGAATTCGGTATCGTCTGCCGGTGAAACCGGCGACAGGACAAGATGACAAGACGGATCAGGCGGAGCTTCGGGCAACCCGATGTCGGTCATCTCCACTGTCCTGAACTGACCGCAACCTGAAGAGCGCTCACCGCCAACCCCTTCGTCGGCAAGAATGCGAAAGGCGACCATGAGCTCTTCCTCCTCCTCGGGCAGAAGCTCACTGTGCAGCAGCACGCAATAAGCTCCTCGCAGCCGTGACACACCGCACTGGATGTCATTGAACTGAACAGAAGTGACATGGTACAACCTGTCCTTGTCATCCGTCGTATGAACTTTAACCTTCGGTGCAGTGACCACATGCCGGAACGACAAGCCATCCGGAGACACGCCGAAATCGTTCAGCTCATCACGATGAAAAATAAACTCACCGCCGACAGAAGGACAATCCAGCACGTTGAAATCTGTAAAACAATTCTCCCCGTCCCATTGCACATTCATCGCCTTCAGCACCGCACCGGAGACATAGCGTATCTTTTTCAGGCGCCTTGCATCGCATGTTTCGGGATAGTTCACCAAAGGCTTGGGAAAAAACAGTTTCCATGCTCCGTTCGGCCCCGCGGCAGAAAAACTCCGTACGGCATACAAGCCGGATGAAAACCGCAGTTTTCCGCTCCTGACAAACCCTATAAAGCGTTGCGCCCCGGAATCGAATGCCAGTGCATAAACGGTCGTCAAGGCCGAAAACAGGGTATCGGCATGCAACAGATCGCTCGTATCATCGAGGCTCGTTTCGCCAAGATGAAAGCGAGATCCATGGTCAGGAATCAGCAGAATCGCTTTCATGACACCCCGATATAAAGCTGACGCTGTCACCACCTTCCAATACCAACGGGGAATCCTGATTCCCGCCGGAATAATCCGAAATCAGTTTCCTTGTAACGGATACGTTCCTGAAGCAGACCCTCCCGTAACCTCGTGATCCCTGCCCGCCAAGGTAATCATCCTCGAGAATATGCATCGCCCTGAAAACAGCATCGAGATCGCCTTTCCATTCGCGTTCTTCTTTAATATCGTCATAGATGTTGTACACCATCTCAAAATCGAACTCGGTACCGGCCAAAACCCGCTCAACCTGGCGGGGATGCCTGGCGGCCCCTGTTGTACGATCGATCGTATTTTCCCACTTGGTTTCAGTACAGAGCCCTTCATCCCCCTCTCTTGCATCACCTGCAATAAAAGCGTCCCTGACAATCAAACGGGCTGAATCGCCACTAACCTTATCTTTTGCGCTGCCGAATATCCGTTTGATAATGACGCTATCGTCTTCCACCCTTTCACTGCCCTCTTCGCGGGCAAGAATCGAACGCAATTTTCCTTTCAGGGAGCTGCCCGGTATGAACGGAAGCCCTTCCGCTGTTTTGATGACATTCAGATCAACGGCGCCTATGTCAAGCGTCGTCTTTGAGCCGCCGATATGCAAACCGGTTTTGGCGACGATACGGCCCCTGATAAAAACTTTTCCGGTAAATTTTGACATCACGTTTGTCTCCGTCCATGATAATATTTATGATACGCGACAATCGCCTCGTAAAAAGCCTTAAAACGGTCAAGCTTCTCAGGCCCGTCAACCCTGACAATCAACTGCTCAAGCAGAAACATCACCACTTTCAACTGATACACCTCTGTCCTTCCGGCAACATAAGCGATTTTTGGGCGTAACATTTGCAATGCAAACGGTGTTGGCGCTTTCTGGATACGGGCATAGACGTTTCTCAACTGTGCCGTGGTGACATCTTTACACTTGTAAGAAACATACCGCTTGACTTTATCGATATATTCATTATAGTCGCTCGTGTGGTCACTGAAAATGTATGCAACATAATCTTCCACAAAAGAATCCTTTATCAATTTCTCGTATCCCTTTTCCCGTTCACTCAATTCCAAAGCTTTCTGGACATCCGGCATCTTATCGGTTGCCGGCACCCCCTCATGATATACATTTTTTGTTTCCGTCACTGCTTTATCCGGTTACGTTAATCAAAATAGCCGTCATGTCCGTGATGCAAATTCAGCCCAGCGTGCCCCGACAGCAATCTTCATGGGGTTGACCAATTTTTTTTGCATGGCCTGACAAATGACATTTTCATACATCTCAAGAATCTTCCCGGCACATTCTTTTGCTTCGGGTTGTTCGAGATCACGAAGGAAGTAAGCCATCCTCCAGACCTTTTCGCCGTAAACCGGCTCATTGACAAACAAGGCGGCAACCTGAAGGCTGTTTTCTGTTTCCACGGTGATACTGTTCTGGCGAGCCGCCCGTTCGTGAAGCACCTGAAGGCCGGTGCATCCCCTGAGCACTTTCCGTATAACTGCACGGGAGTTCTCGTACCCGACGATCTCCAGCAACGCATCCCTGACCTTTTGCGCCTCGCGGAACTCCTGCCAGGTCAGGGTATGACCAAGAACATTAATGGCATTCTTCTTGCTACCCGTCTCGTATTTGGCCCTGTGCAGCCGCTCCTCGGCAAGCACGGCAAAACGCGATACCGGGTAATGCTCATCGACAACCAGCAGACTTGCCGAGAGTGTCAACGAGGGATTGTTGCAGACAAAACGCTGAAACTCTTCCTGTATTCTCAGGGCCAGGTCAAAAACCTTGTGCCATGCCCCTACCATGAACAGGTCATCACCACCGGAAAATATCGGATAGATGTAATCCTTGAATTGGTCTTCCTGAAGAACCGTGTTCATATAGCCCTCGAAAAACCACTGCAATGACCGCGATAACGACATCATCCGAGATGGTGTTCTGA
>JAAXUM010000190.1 GCA_013336025.1 Chlorobiaceae bacterium | reverse complement strand
CCTTATCTCACATCCCTCGATGGAGCAAGTGATCGCCTTGAACTTGTTGAGGCTGATCTTTTGCAATCAGGATCATACAAGCAGGCTGTCAAAGGGTGCGAATATGTGCTGCATACCGCAAGCCCTTACATCATCAACGTTAAAAACCCGCAACTGGATCTTGTGGAACCGGCTCTCAGGGGAACACTGGAGGTCATGGAGGCCTGCCTCTTTGCGGGTAGCGTAAAACGGGTGGTTTTAACATCCTCCATTGCCGCTGTCACTGACCAGCCGGACAGTTCCGTCATCTATACTGAAAAAGAGTGGAACACGCTCTCCTCACTCACCCGGAACCCTTACCATTACTCAAAAACGCTTGCTGAACGGGCTGCATGGGAGTTCATAAAGGAAAAAAAAACCGACTTTGATCTGGTTGTCATCAACCCTGCCCTGGTGACCGGGCCATCTCTGGTACCATCGCTCAATACCTCAAACCAGATGATCCGCGATATCATGACCGGGGTATTTCCCATGATCATGGATGTAAACTGGGGATTCGTTGACGTTCGAGACACCGCACGGGCACACATTCTTGCCATGGAAACACCAGCAGCACAAGGTCGCTACCTCTGTTCAGCAGAAACCATGAACCTCGGAGAGATGATTCAATTTCTGCAAATGGAAGGGTATGGCAACTACAAACTTCCTGTAATCAATCTGTCCGGCAAAGCAGGAACGCTGCTGATGAAACTGCTCTCATACAGTCAGCCGAAAGATACGGGCACCTTTATTCGCACGCACGTTGGCCGCTTGTTGCAGATCGATAACAGCAAAATCCGTAAGGATCTCGGCATGACCTTCATGCCGATAAAAAAGAGCATTCTTGAAGCAATCAGAGATATGATCGCCCGGGGCCACCTTTCCATACCGGAAAAGTGAATGGGTTCAGCTTCCTCAAAAAGAGCGAAAAAGGCATCTCTCTGAATAACGCCCTGTCGCTGATCTTTCTCGATCCCTGTATGAGTTTTCGTTTTCTGAGCGTTTCCGGCAGAAGCTGCGCATTTTGCCGGAGTGCCCTGAAAACCGACCGGAATTTTTTCACTCCGCCGGACCCTCGCAAAAGGTAAAAAAAGGCTGCGGCAAACTCAAGAATAAGCCTCACGGGCATAACCAGTAAAAGCGACATTGCGCTCAGGTTTTTCAGAAGCAGGGCGATATTGTTTCGATGATTGAAAAATATTTTTTCAGCAGAACCCTCAGGCATCGATGCTGCGCCTTCATGAAAAACAACCGACAAAGGCTGAGATATGACACTGAATCCGGCAAGTTTCATGCGCCAGCAAAGATCAATCTCCTCCATGTGCATGAAAAAACTCTCATCAAATCCGCCGACCTCCTCAATAACAGTTCTTCGAGCAAAAAGAGCAACTCCCGATGCCCAGAAAATTTCCTGCGACCTGTCAAACTGACCAGTATCCTGCTCGATGCGCATGAAGTTTCTGCCGAGACACCAGGGAAATCCGAAACGGTCAATCATACCGCCTGCAGCTCCGGCATAATCGAAAACCCTTTGCTGCTTCCTCCATGCCTTGAGCGACAGAATTTTCGGCTGTAACGCACCGATACCCTTATCAGCCTCGGCAACCTGAACAAGGTGCTCGAGCCAGAACGGATCATGTTCGGTATCATCGTTCATAAAAACAAGATACTCAGCCGAAGAGAGACGCAGCCCTTCGTTGCAGCCACCAGCATAGCCCTTGTTCTCCCTGAGTCGCAGGAGCCGTGCATTTCTGAATCTTTTTACAAGAAAAACAAGCCCTGCCTGATCGCCGCCGTTATCAACAACAATAATTCCCATAGAGGGATAACGGGTTTTTTCAAGCGACTCAAGAGAGCGTTCGAGCATATCGCGTCCCCGATAATGGGGAATGATAATATCAACGGAAGGGCGTACCCGTTCGGTTTCAATCATGAGTGAGGGAGCATTACTGTAATGTCTGCCAGAACTCTCCGGCAAGTCTTGCGGTCTCTTCGGGCGTTACGGCTCCGGCGATATGCTGCAAAAGAGCCGTGCCCACAACAGCGCCATCAGCAAGTTCCCACATGTGCTCCACCCGGGCTTTATCCTTGATACCGAAACCGACAACAAATTTTTTACCGGTATGACGCCTGACTCTCCTGAGGTATTCGTCAATAGCCGCTTCACTGCCTGCATCCGAGAGCTTGGAGGTTCCCGTTGTGGCATTAACGGCAAGACAGTATGAAAAATCCGTCGAAAGAGAGTCGATGTATTCGATTCTTTCGGGCGGAGTAACGGGTGAAACAAGAAAGACCACGGTAAGACCAAACCCTTTTGCTCGCTCGAGAAAATCATCAGCCTCTTCAGGAGGAAGATCAGGAAGCAGGAGACCATCAACACCGGCGTTTGCCGCATCTTGCAGAAAACAGTCTCCTCCGTAGGCTATCAACGGATTACAATACCCCATAAGAAGTATCGGAGCGGTTATCTTTCGGCATCCATCTCCTTTGCGGGCCCGGCTGACCAGATCAAGCAGTTTTTTAACACTCATACCGTTCCGGATTGCCGTATGAGCAGCATCCTGTATCACAGGACCGTCACCGATCGGATCTGAATAGGCTATGCCAAGCTCGATCAGATCAGCACCATTCTTCTGCAGGGCTTCAAGCACCGGAAGCGTCGCTCCCGGCACCGGAAATTCCGGCATATAGTAGGCTATCAGCAGTTTTTTATTCTTCTTCAGAAGACGGGTAATTCTGTTTTCAGGCATAGGAAAAACCTTTGTGGTCAGAACAGGAGTTTTGGTATAAGAAAAATATCAATAATCATGGAAAACATGGTGATCATGTGCACCAGCACACTCCCCCATACATTTCTTGACCTCAGCACGATATAACCACCGAGCATACCGATGGGAAAGGCCATCATCGCCATCAGCGCCCGCTCCTTGAAGCCGACTGGTGCAACGGCAAAATGGTTGACCACATAAAACATGGCTGTAAGAAACACCGTAAGATGCTTGTTGAAACCCCTCTCGATCATGGCTGAAAGCATGATGCCTCTCCAGAGAAACTCTTCAGCCAGCACCAGTACAGGAAACAGATAAAGCAACGATTGGTTGACAAGAATAATCTGCATCTCCGCCATCGGAGCACCGCCGCTTTTATAGTACATGACCGTATTGGAAACATCCATAACAAAAAGCAGCAATCCGGCAATGCCTCCCCACTTCAGGGATTTCGAAAGGTCCCCGCCGGCAAGGTACATCTTCTGCCACTCGTCATAGCGCTTTCCCCGATAAAGAACGATACCGATTGAGCCGAAAATATAGAGAAAAAGGGCCGGCCACTCCTGAAAGGAGGTAAAATGGCCGACAAGCCCGACAATCCAGATCATGGCCGTAAGTCCGAATGAGAGTTTCAGACGATCATTAAGAGATGATGGATGCTCTGAGATCACTTTAACGGGTTTCATGGAGGGTAAACAGCTTTAGGTTAGTCGCGGACGTTATGCTCTGAATATGTTTTTTGCGCAGTCGAAAGAGATCAGATGAAAGAAACACGTCAAATATAGTCAGGACGCTGTTCATAATCAATGGGGTCCTGCATGCCTGCACGCTCAAAAGCCCTCAGCCTCAGGGCGCAACTGTCACACACGCCACAAGCCTTTCCTTCGCTCTTATAGCACGACCAGCTCAATTCAAACGGCACCATAAGCTCCATGCCTTTACGAACTATCTCGGACTTCTGCATCTCGATAAGCGGCGTCACAATCGCAATCCTGGTTTCAGGCTTTGTTCCAAAAGTAATAACAGCATTGAAGGCATCATAAAAAACTTTACGACAATCAGGATAACCGGAGGAGTCCTCTTCAACCGCCCCGATAAATATCCGTTCGGCTCCGATTACTTCCGCCCAACTGACCGCCATTGAAAGAAACCCTGCGTTCCTGAACGGGACATAACTTGTTGGAATTGATAATCCCTGAAGATCGGCGCTGCTGATCGGCATGGAATAGTCAGTCAAAGAGGATCCTCCGATCTGAGCCAGATAATCAGCATTGATTTCAAGTCGTTCGCCAACAGCATAGTGATCGGCAATACGACGAAAAGCCTCAAGCTCTTTATGGCAGGTTCGCTGCCCGTAATTAACATGCAAGGCGGCAAGCTCGTAGCCCTGTCTCCCGGCAATTGCTGTGGTAACAAGGCTGTCCATACCGCCGCTTATCAGAACGACAGCTTTCATAGGTAGTGAATCAGATTCATGAAGGCACCAGAAAAATTCCGAAGGCTTGTACGGGTGCCTGAAATTAATTTCTCCCAAGGTATGCAATTCTTTTGGATTCATCCGGCTGAGGCATAAAAAAAGCCATCCCGAATTTTTTCGGGATGGC
>JAAXUM010000016.1 GCA_013336025.1 Chlorobiaceae bacterium | reverse complement strand
TTAAAAAAAGAAAAAGCGTCCCTAAAGTAATCACAACAACAAGAAGCTGTGCAATCAACATTGATCCGGTAAAAAAGAGCAATGCCCTGCCAAGCAATGCAGAGACCGACATCCAGATAATAGGCCCCCAGGCTATTGAGAGCAGGATAGGCAACCCGTTTTTCATGAACCGCTTACGACTATCGCTGTCAGAAAAAAGTTTCATATGTTTTCAAAAAACAGACTTCCGATCTGCTCCGCCATGTCGGAATCAAGATCTTTTAAAATTTCATACTCCCTCCTCAGCCCCTTCATGTCACCTTTCGACAGATGATACATAGCCAGTTTGCAGTGAGGCTCAGCATTTTGGGGTTCAAGCTCAAAAGCTTTTTCAAAAGCCTCCTTCGCCTTGTCAGGTTCGCCGATATCGAGATAAACATCACCAAGAACACAATACAGATCGGCACAGTCAGGATCAAGTTCGAGAGCTTTTTTAAGTGTTTTCATTGCTGCCTCTTCCTTGCCGAGCGTCAACTGTATAAAACCAAGATGTTTATACGCAGGAAGAAATGCCGGATCCAGCACCAGGGTTCTCAAAAAGTCGCACCCTGCTTTTCGGTAGCTGCTCATTGAAAGCAGGGCAACGCCTCTTGCATAGAAAGCATGTCCATCACGACGACGCTCTGCGACAAGCCGGTCAAGAATATCTACAGCTTCGCTGTTCCTCTGAAGATCCAGATAAGCCATAGCGAGATCGTAGAGCTTTTGCGTATTAAGGGGATCTTCCCGGAGGGCAGACTCAAGTTCATCAATTTCAGGCATTACTCAACTGTTTTTTCATTTTCTTCGAGAGTTTCATAGGTGTTCTGCAGATCATAGAGCACCTGCAATTCGTTTACAACCCGATTGGCGAGCCAGCGGGTAAAATCCGATGAGCCGTTGACACATCCGACATACTGCGAAAGAGGAAAACCTGACTGGTCGAGCAGTTTTCGAGCCTCATATTCCGTTTCGCTGTTATCGGCAAAAAAACCATAGGGAAACATGACTACTGCTTCATAACCCTCATCCCGGAACAACCTGAGTGCTTTTTGAGCTGTATCGGCAGTCCACTCTCCCCCGGCGGAATGATTCATGCAGCCCTGCCTGATTTCCTGAAAACAGTTCCTCGAATCAGCCATTATTCGAGATCTCATCATCTCAAAAAACTTTATCGTCTCCTCAAGACCTGTAAAGACCTTTGGAGGATTACCCTTTCTATCCCTGACAAGAGTACCGTGAATAACAAGGACAAGCCCGATTTTTCCCGATTTTGCAGCAAGAATTTCCGGAGCTATCCGGCTGAAAAGATAATCAACATAGATGCGCTGAAGTTGCTCATCCTGCCATAGCTTTTTCAGCATTCTTACCTTTGTAAATCGGGCATCACCATAAACCTCTGCTATCATCCGGCAGGCCAGTCCGCACGAAAAAGCCGACTCCACCGGAATCATGGATGCAACAACTACTCCGTCGTATGCATCCTGAAGTTTCAGCATCATCTCCTCAAAATAGGGAGGGAAAAAATAATAGGCATCGAAAATATCAACGGTGATACGAGACAGGATCGGATGGGTGCTTTTTGCAATAAAACCTGCCACAGCATCTTTCTGAGCCCTGTTGATGGCAAGAAGGGAAGATCTGTAACGATTGAGCTTCCAGTCAATAAAGTGCTTTGTTGAACGATAATCCGCAAGAAAATAGACCAGTGCATCCGGAAGCTTCACAATCTGACTGGTAACAACCTTGACGATCCTTCTTGAACTCGGCCACAAATTGCCAATGGTCAGCGTTTCAACTTCACCATATGTTACGACAACAACCGCATATTTTTTCTTCCTCACAATACTATCCACCATTTTAACTCAGCAAACATCACAACAAAACCGATGATGCTTCCAATAAGTGTTTGCATGAAATTATGCGCCTTGAGGTAGATTCTTGACCACATCAACAAAGGAATGAGCAAAAGAAGCCAGAGCGATAACGAACCAAACTGAATCGTCAGCATTGCAATTGAAGAAGAAAGGGTAAAGAGATGAATACTGATTTTCCACTGAAGTGTAACAAGAAGAATAAAAACAGAATTCACCGCATTGAATAACAGAATCCCTGTCAGCAACCTCGGGGCATCAACCTGCTTGAGCAGTTCATAGCCAAGCAGATTAACCCCGGTAAGAACAAGCAGTGGAAGAAAACGCTGTTCGCGAAACGAAATGTTGTAATCAGAAACCTTGCCTATTTTTTTCAATCCGAAAATCAGAAGCATGGGAACGACAGTGCTTGCCATAAACATCACCGTCAGATATGACATGGTATCGGGATCTTCTGAAAAACCCATCAGTACCAGGGTAATATAAGCCGCAGGAGCCACAATTACCGGACTTACTACCCACGAAATAATGTCTGCAAAACGATGAAGATCAAACCGCATGGGCACAGCAAATGGACAAGCATGAAAATATTGATGTATAAAGTCCGGAAAGACATTTTAAAGATAGTTTTTATTAAATAAAAAACCACGTATATTCTGAATCCATATCTGCGAGAGTGGTGGAATTGGTATACACGCTAGTCTTAGGAACTAGTGCCGAGAGGCGTATGGGTTCGAGTCCCTTCTCTCGCACATCTCTTGAGTATCTCCGGAAGACAGTTTTCATCGTCAGGTGACGAAAGAGATTCATTGAGGTGTAATTGACAGGCCAAAGTGGCGGAATTGGTAGACGCGCTGGACTCAAAATCCAGTGAGTGCAAACTCGTGAGGGTTCGATTCCCTCCTTTGGTACGACAAGAATGGCAAAACAGACCTGAGGGCTCCCGGCATCATGGACAGAATGTATTCACCGTGGCGTGAAGTTTACATGCAGTCTTTCAAAGATGAAAAAACATCGATGAAAGAGAAGAAATCGGTTTTTTCCGATATTCCTCCCGAAGAGGATGAGCAGCGTTTCGTACTTCACCGGGCAGAGAAATGCTTTATCATCATGAACCTCTACCCGTATAACTGCGGGCACCTCATGGTGGTACCCTACCATCAGTCTCCGGAATTTTCAGATCTCGACCCGGCGACAATGCTTGAAATAATGGAGCTGACCGACCTTTGCATCAAAGCCCTCAAAGTAACCCTCAAGCCACAGGGATTCAATTTCGGAGCAAATCTCGGACGTGTTGCCGGCGGAAGTGTTGACACACACATCCACTTTCATATCGTACCCCGCTGGGAGGGCGATACCAATTTCATGCCTGTTCTTGCCGACGCCAAGGTTCTCAGCAACGATCTGCGCTCAACCTATGCCAATCTGAAAAAGGCCATTGCTGATCTGCTCCCGGCTAAAGAGAAATAAGATCTCCCTCTCTGCCCATGCAATCCATTCGGTGCCCTGTTTCTGACAGCAACCTGTTCAAACCATTTCTTTCCGTACCTGACCGGTATCATCCCATATCCGGATATAAGTGGCATCTTGTCCAGTCAGAGGTTTCCGGACTCGTCGTGCTGAACCCCAGACCCGACAGCGGAGAAATTACCGCCCACTACAGTGATGAGCGCTATCTGCCGCACCTTTCTCCGAAAAAAGTAAAAAATCCTCAGGAACAGCTTTATCTCACCGGAAAAAATCTTCTCCTCGGATATAAAGCCGGCATCATTCTCAAGCACGCGAAAAAGGATACGAAAACCATATCGCTCCTTGAGATCGGCTGCTCAACAGGAGATCTTCTCGGATATCTTCATAGAAAAAAAGGGGTGCCGCTGAAAAATCTTGCCGGTATCGAACCGGATCCGGTGGCATCGAACTATGCAGAGAACCACCATCAGATCACCATCTACCGAAACAGTATAAGGGAAATCGACAGTACACGACTCTTTGACTGTATCATTTTCTGGCACGCTCTCGAACACATTCACGACCTGCATGAAACGCTCACGCTTGCTCGTGAAAAACTCACACCGGAAGGCGTGATGATTATCGCACTCCCCAATCGGGAGAGTCATGATGCCATCCATTACCGTGAACACTGGATAGCATACGATGCCCCGAGGCATCTGTATCACTTCACACCCGAGACACTAAAAAACCTGCTTATGCGATACCGGTTTTCCGTGACAAGCGTCCTGCCCTATCTTCCGGATACCCTGTTCAACACCTTCAGCAGCGAAAAACTCACCTGTGCCATGCAGAACAGGCATTTTCAGGTGGGAGATGCCGCAAAGGGAGTGCTGCACGCAATCCTGGGAACCGCCATAGGAAGGGCAAACCCGCTGAAAGCCTCAAGCATGGTCTGTATTGTCAGCAAACTGCCGTAAACAAACGAACCTGCTGTCAGCTCTTCTTTGCGAATGGAACAGGGTTTCTGCCAAGCGATTTGTCAAGCTGGACACTGGCGACAAGATAATCATACACTGCCTGCAGATAGTTTGTTTTTGCCTTGTTCAACTGTAATTCAGCCTCAGTCAGCTCAAGACGGGAGCCAACACCCTCCCTGAAACGCAACAGCGAAATTTTATAGCTGCGTTCAGCAACCGCAATGGTTTTTGACTGCACCGAAATTCTTTTCTGTGACTCCCGTAACCCGGAAAGCCGCACCTCAACCTCAGCCCTCGCCGTTGATTTAAGCTCTTCAAGTCGAAGCTTGGTCTGCAATCGGGATATCTTTGCCTGTTCGACCAGCGCACTTGTCCGGAATCCGGTAAAAATCGGAAGACTTACCTGAAGACCTACTGAAGCGGAAACCGGCCAGGCTGAATCACCAAAACTGCTGTCATCATTAAATGCCGTCTGTGAGCCGAGCTGCCCGAAAGCAGTGATAACCGGAAACCGTTCCGCCTTTGCGGCAAAAACCTTTGCATCTTCGGCTTCAACCTGCAACTCAAGCTGATGAATATCGGGCCGTAACTCAAGGGCCTCCCGATAAGCCGAAGCAATATCCTCGGGATATGCCCTGGAAGAAAGTTCAAGCTTGCCCGTAAGCATAACATCACTATCCTGCGAGATTCCCATTGAATTTTTCAGTTTTGTCATGGTATAGGCAACCCGGTGCTCAGCCTGAATAAGATCAGGCCTGAGATTTTCAACCGACAGAAAAGCCTTGAGTGTATCGATATCTGCAGCAACACCCTGACGAAACATTGCCTGCGTATCCTTGCGAGCCTCTTCCCAGCGGTCTATGCTCTGCTGAATCAGCTTAAGCTGATCGCGTGAAATCAGGGCGTCAAAATAAGCGTGCTTGATATCAGCAACAACTACCGCCTGGGTATTGCGATAAGCTTCATCGCTTATTTTCCGAACAATCGAAGCAGCTCTGATACCTGCGATAGCCGTTCCTTTGAAAATCGTCTGTTGCAGGTCAATCGTCGCTGATGCGGCATTATCGGAGCTTATTTCAAGTGGAGTGAACGTGGATCCTGTGCCACCGGTAAACACATCGGGAAAAAAAAGAATGGAAGACTTCAGCGACCGGGTGTAAGTAAAACCGGTCGATATTTTTGGCAGTACCTCCGCCCAGGTTTCACGAACCTTCTGATCCGCCATCTGGCGATCAAGTCTCGATATTTCAAGGGTACGATTTTTGCTCAACCCAAGCAGCACAGCATCGTCAAGGGTCAGAACAAGCTTTGTTTCCCCGGGAGTTTCAGCTCCTGAAACTAAAGCTGGCAGTGCAGGAAGCATCACTGCCATGAGCATAAACAGAAATAACAGTCGCAACCTCTTCATGGGTAATCAGAATCATGCATGTAGGGCGCCTCTCATAAGCTGTTCGGTCCACTTTCTATCCAGAGAAACGGAAAGTCACAACAATACAGAGAGGTTCCCGGTAAAATTCCGGCAGATAACACCTGCCCGGACAACGGGCTTAATATACAAAGAGATGAAAACTTACGAAAGACCATGATCAGTATCGCCCCTGCCACAACCCGGCAAGACGCTCCCTGATGTACCGCTCACGACCTTCATCTCCCGGATGGTAATAGCTCCTTGGTTCAACACCTTCCGGAAAATAGCTTTCATTGACAAAATGCCCCGGGTAATCGTGAGGATACCGGTAATCCCCGCCATACCCAAGGTTTTTCATGAATTTCGTCGGAGCATTACGAAGCCGCATCGGCACCGGAAGGCTCTGGAGAGATGGCGATTCACTCAAGGCGGCATTCATAGCCTGATAACTCGCGTTCGATTTGGGAGATCCCGCAAGATAGGTGACACCCTGGGCCAGATTGATTCTTGCCTCCGGCATCCCGATCAGTTCCACCGCATGAAAAACCGAAATCGCAAGAGTCAGGGCATAAGGATCAGCATTACCAACATCTTCGCTTGCAAAAATAACCATCCTCCGGGCAATAAACTTTGGATCCTCTCCTCCTTCGATCATTCTGGCCAGCCAGAAAAGCGCAGCATCAGGATCAGAACCACGCATGGACTTGATAAAAGCCGATACGATATCATAATGAGCCTCTCCATCCTTGTCATAAACCGGAGCCCTGTGCTGTAAAGCCCGTTCAAAAATTTCCCTTGTAAGAACCACGCTTTTTTTATCGCACTCCGGAACAAGCGTAATAGCCGCCTCAAGGGCATTGAGAGCCTTGCGGGCATCGCCTGCTGAAAAACGCACAAGAAATTCCGGGTCATCAAGAACAACCGAAAGAGTAGAGAGAACCTTGTCGTTCTTGAGTGCGTGATTGATCACAGCCTCAATCTCCCTGTCGCCAAGAGGATTGAGAATATAGACCTGCGCTCTGCTGAGCAGGGCAGCATTGACCTCAAATGAAGGGTTTTCTGTTGTTGCGCCAACAAGCACGACAAGACCATCTTCAATAGCATGCAGCAGGGTATCCTGCTGTGCTTTGTTAAAACGGTGAATCTCATCAATAAACAGAACGGTACGCACACCCCGACGCCTTGCTTTTTCAGCATTTTCAAGCGCCTTTCTGACCTCCTTCACTCCGGAATCTATCGCTGAAAGTTTTTCAAACCCGAACTGCAGTGAAGAAGCGCAAATACCGGCAAGTGTTGTTTTTCCGGAACCGGGAGGTCCCCAGAAAATCATCGAAGGAAACTGACCACCTGCAAGGAACCTTCGTAAAGGAGCGTCACGACCAACAAGATGATCCTGACCCATAATGTCATCAAGGGTTCGCGGCCTCATGCGTTCGGCAAGAGGGTGAAAACATTCACCAGCCCCTGTGGAACGGGAAAAGCCGAAAAGATCGGACTGGATATATGCAGAATCATCCATTTAAAACCCCTGTTCCCTGAGCCAAGCCTCATCCATTGATGAATCAGCCTCCAGAGAGACCGCCACGGTTCCAAGTTGACGGGCAACATACTTGCCGAGAATGTCAAATTCCAGATTGACAAAACTTCCCGGCTTCAGCGCATTAATGGTGGTATGGGCAAAAGTATAGGGAATGACCGCCACGGCAAAACGGGATCCTGCAAGAACGGCCACCGTCAGACTGATCCCGTCAATGGTTATGGAGCCAGCAGAAACAATGAACGGACTGAACCGTTCAGAAAACGAAATCCAGATTTCGCGACTCGAACCAAGATCCCGAATCTCATCAACCGAAGCCGCACAATCAACGTGACCAAGCACAAAATGACCGCCAAGCCGGTCAATGGGACGAACAGCACGTTCGAGATTCACCAGAGAACCATGACGTAGCGAACCGAGCGTTGTCTTTTTTAGTGTCTCTTCGACACTCTGAACCTCGAACCACCCGTCACCCAGCAACACAACAGTCTGGCACGCCCCGTTGATACTGACGCTCTCGTCAACTGAAAGATCGCTGAACTCCTCAGCGTTGCCATACTGCACCCTGAGCCGCAACCCGCCGTTTTGCCGGCTGGCACCGCTCACCGTTCCCACATCCTTGATAATTCCGGTAAACATGGTATCCCTTTTCACGTTTGGTCACCTCACAAACAACCATCACAGGCAACCAGAATAAAACCGGCGGATTCAAAAAACAGAGAACCCGCCTTTCCATCAATATATCACCCTTACCGATACACAACAAACCCGGCTGCAGGCACCCTGATACGGACCGAGGATCCCTGTATCGGCATAACGGAAACCCGATCTTCACACTGGCGGAAATCTGTTGAAAAAACACAGCTCATACTGGAATCCGGCGGATGAATGGTGCTGTCAACAACAACCCAAAGCTCAAGATCGCGCTCCGTATCGGTATTGATCGCACACAGAGACTCCGATCCGGCAAAAATCCGTGACCAGGCAATCACCCAGTGCAATTGACCATTTATCGGCTGAGGATAGTAAAACTCCCCCTCTCTTCCGCTCTCCGACACCTGCCTGAGAAATTGCCTGCCCCGACGCAGCTCGATATGTTCACGACGGATTCCCAGAAGTCCCTTTACAAAACGGTACACCTCATGATCCTCATTGAAAAAATGCTTTCCGGTACTCTGAAAAGAACCGAACGGACCACCGAACATGCACTCCCTCAGAAAAACATCACTGAAAGAATCATCATCCTGACGATTGTCGCAACCATTGAACGCCTGTTCCGTTCCGTAATAGATACACGGCACACCTGCTGAAACAAGGTTCAGACCAAGTGCGGCAGGAAGCAGACGGGCACTGCGTTCATCATCCCCCGCAAACCGGAATTTATGACGAACCCCAACCTGATCATGATCGTCAAGCATCGTGACGATATGTTTTGCATACCACTGATGACTCTGCCTGTTATCGAGAATGCTGTTGCGAAACAGATCAAAATATCCCTCCTGATCGAGCGTCTCAGGATTACCCGGGCTCCGCCAACCCTTCACAAGAAACTCCAGTTTATCGGGAATATCATCAATACCAAGAGCGGCATCAAGGCCTGTCGTATCAAGAATCGTTGCAGCATACGCTCTGCCTCCGGTTATTTCACCGATAATCGTAAAATTCTCCTTGCCAAGAGACTCGGCATATTCATGAATTGTTCTGGCAAAATAACGGACAGCTCCCGGCTCCATATGTTTGACGGTATCAAGACGATAACCATCAATATCGGCAAACGCAATCCAGAACCGATACACATCGGCAAGAGTGCGAAGAGCCGGTGAAACCTTGAACTCCCTGATTCGCCTTTCGATATCCCCTCTCGCATCCGGATCCTTGAGCGCATCGCCAAGATGAATGTCCTTGAGCGTACAAAAATCACCATCGAGAAACTCCGGAAACGAATCCCAGCCGCGTATTTCACCGTGACAGGTCCAGGTAAGAGGCGACTGCAGCTCCTCAGGCCACACCGCGCCGTCAGGCCACGCATCAATCCCGATGGAACCGGAAACATCGTCAAAAGGAATACTGCCGGCCTCCCCGCTGCACCGACGATACCCGTTCACCGGCCACTTTTGACCATCGGCATAGAAATACCGGTAATTGCCCTCATAAGCAAACACATCGCCCGCATGATTGATAATGATATCAAGAATCACCCGGATACCCGCATCATGCGCAGCCTTTACAAAATCCTTCAGCTCTTCTCTCGTTCCGAAATGTGGATCAACATCAAGAAAATTCTGTATCCCGTAACCATGATAGTCATTGCTGCCCGTTACCTGCCTGAACACAGGACTGACCCAGATAGCCGTTACCCCGAGCCGCTTCAGATACCCGAGCTTCTCCTTCATACCGGCAATGGTTCCACCACACCAGTGCTTGCCAGCTTCAAACCAGCTATCCCTGTCGGCAGCAGCACTATCACTCTGCAGGTTAAACAGCGGCGTCATGCGCTTTCCCGGTTCAGCCACAACAGGATTACCCGCTCTGTCAGCATAACCGCCAAACTCCCTTCCATCGGAAAAACGGTCAAGAAACAGGAAATAAAGCACCTCATCCGACCAGGAAGCAGGAGAGGGAAAAAAAGATCTGTTTTCAGTAAGCGCCTTGAAATCGATATCACTCATTCGTCGCTCGACAAAAGATGTGATAGTATCTGATGAATGCGAAACCATGATGCAACAAAGTTAGGATGGATGATAGAGGGTTGATTCATGTGCCGACATAAGCACTGCTAAAAAAAAGCTGTACCTTTTTCGAAAAAAAGATACGGAGAAAACATAAGTATGCGCACTGAAAAACCATGCGAAATGTTGGGCAATGGTAAAAAAACAATCCCCAGGCACATAAAAAAGCCGGCTGGGAGGCCGGCATTAAATGCATGGTGTAATCAGGCAAGAACCTTGAGCGCCGCACCGTAATCCGGTTCCTGAACAATTTCAGGCACCAGTTCACTATAAATAACCTTATGCTCAGCATCAACAATCACCACAGCACGACAAAGCAATCCCTTTAACGGGCCATTCGTAATCGAAACGCCAAAGCTGCTGCCAAAATCGGGAGAGCGGAAAGTAGAAAGCGACACAACATTTTTAAGCCCCTCCGTTTCACAAAAACGACTGTGGGCAAACGGCAGATCGGCTGAAATACAAAGCACAACCGTATTATCAAATGAAGCAGCCTCCTGATTGAACCGTCTTACAGAAGCCGCGCAAACCGGCGTATCAAGACTCGGGAAAATGTTGAACACCATCCGTCTGCCTTCAAAATCAGCAGGACCTGCCTCAGAAAGATCAGTTTTCACAAGACAGAAAAAAGGAGAATCGGAACCCACAGGAGGAAGAGAACCGGAAGTCTCGATCGGATTGCCTTTCAAGGTAATAGTAGCCATGGCACGATATGATTTATTGATTTATTATTCTCAGTCAAATATAAAGCCTTTTGCCCATACCTCAACACTCCGGCTTAAATAAAGACCACTTGAAACCACTTGACAATCTTCAGGCAAACCCACAAAATCCACAAACAAAAACGCTGGCAATTCATCCATCATTCTCAATCAACAATCACCCCTGTGCACCATACTGACCACTGCCACACGGTACCCGACACCATCTCCTCACAGCCATCTGACCATTCCACCAATTCAGTACGCGTCGCTCTTAACACCCGACTCCCCCTCTTTCTGACGACGAAGAATCTGATTGACAGCGGACGACGAAATACCGGGCAGCCGGGCTGCACTCGCATACGACAAACCAGGTTCGAGCACTAACCCTGCTGCCACCCTGCAACGCCCCAGGCCAAATCCCCGCATCCTCGCAAGCGCTCAACCAACCTCGCTCCGGCATCCTGAGTTGCCAGAACGTCAGGAAACATCCCTTTCACCCGATCTTCAGCTTCACCAGGCAACTGTCTTTATTCTTTTTTTTACGAGCCATCATCTTCTGTAATGGTTCCCTTAACGCTCCTCTGCCAGGGAGGCAAGATACCGGTGGGTATAGAGCTTGTCGATTTTTGAGAGTTCACTCAGTTGGTCAAAGAAAATCGTCGGAATCCCATATTGCGTGCGAATCCTGTCGATCATCGACATCCACAAATGCGCTGTCATCTCGGCATCTGCCAGTGCACGATGAAACATACCGGTTTCGGGAATGCCCGCGTGTGACACCAGTGTCTGCAATTTATGGTTCGGAGAGTCCTGATAAATCCTTCTTGACACCAGCAGAGAGCAGCAACAGGAGCCTTCATATGCCAGTTTCGCCCGTTTCAGCTCAAAATCCAGAAAACGCTTGTCGAATGACACATTGTGCGCAACAATATTGTGACCTGCTATAAACTCTGAAAACTCAGCCATCACCTCTTCACAGCAAGGCTGACCTTTCAGCATCGCATTGGTAATACCGGTATAACTCTCGATAAAGGGACTGATCCTGAAACCGGGATTCATCAGCTTTTGAAAGCGCTCCACAATGCACCCATGCTCAACCAGTACCGCACCTATCTCGATAGCCCGGTCACCATACTCCGGAGAGAGGCCCGTCGTCTCGAAATCCAGCACCACCACACTGTCGGCCAACGTCCGCTGCATTGAATAATTATAATTACCAGTTATCATCACACCAGCTTTGCCTGATGTCAACAATCAAAGTATGCAGGCATGCCCATGCATCTGCAACAACAATGTCGCCAAAACCAGAGAGACAACAAACAGGATATTTCACTCATTCAACACTCTTTCAGTCGCCTTGCCGTACCGGGAAGCCTGACCTTGCCAGAAGCAAACGCTTCGGGTTCGAACGGCAGGTAGTTCCAGACATGATATCGCAACCACGCAACGGTTTCCGCATATCATGCTGTTTCAGGATCTGCCAGTGTTTCAGGCAATGCGTCATAGCCCTGCGCTCCACCGCAATCCTCAGGTCAGGTTGTTTAGCCTCCCGCAATGCCGTTCGGGGTATTTCACCCCTTTCTCCCGAATCAGTGCCACTTCGAGCACGATTTCACATTGGCTCCGTGATTGGAGCCTGCCTTGATCCCTGTCTTCTGCGTTCGAAAACAACAACACTATCGTAACTGGCAATGCAATCTGTGGAACGGGTAAACTCCGAAACGGGAA
>JAAXUM010000427.1 GCA_013336025.1 Chlorobiaceae bacterium | reverse complement strand
TGAAAATGCCCGCTGTGTGCAACTCGAAAAATTATTTAAGATAGAATATTTCGTTCTATTAATCTACAGGCAATTCCCATAAAAAGAGCTGCTTTCAGAGCGGGCGGTTTATCCTTCCCGGATTCTTTTGTGATGCAACTTATATGAACGTTTGAGAAAAGTTCTTCAGAATATTAAATTACGAGCCAATTAAAAAAGGGAGATATTCTTCCTGCAATGAAAAACATCCTGAAAAAGGGGGAGTTATGATTAAACTGGTCTTGTTACGACACGGGGAAAGTCAATGGAACAGGGAAAACCGTTTTACAGGATGGCATGATATCGATTTGACTGAAAATGGCCGAAATGAAGCTATTGAAGCAGGCCGACTCATGAAGGAAGCCGGACTGGTTTTCGATATGGCATATACCTCTGTCCTGAAAAGAGCAATCAGGACGCTCTGGAACGCTCTGGATTCCATGGATCTCATGTGGATTCCTGTTTTCAAGAGCTGGCGACTCAACGAACGGCATTACGGCGCTCTTCAGGGGCTCAACAAGTCGGAAACTTCCCGGAAATACGGCGAGGAGCAGGTGCTGGTATGGCGAAGAAGCTATGATACGCCTCCGCCGCTTCTCGAAAAGAGTGATGCTCGTTATCCTGGCAGCGATCCGCGTTATGCAGGGCTTTCTGAAGCGGAACTTCCTCTCAGTGAATGTCTCAAGGATACCGTTGAGCGTTTTCTTCCAATCTGGCATGAAACCATAGCTCCTCAACTGCTCAAGGGGAATCGTGTCATTATTGTCGCACACGGCAACTCATTGCGCGCTTTGGTGAAATATCTTGATAATATCTCCGAAGAGGATATCGTCGGCTTGAATATCCCGACAGGCATTCCTCTTGTTTATGAGCTCGATGATGATCTCAAGCCCTTGAAAAACTATTACCTTGGGGATCAGGAAGCCTTGAAAAAAGCTGTTGATGCCGTTGCCGGACAGTCAAAAGCGTAGTCTCTGTTATTTTTGCAACGTATGGATATAATGTAAAAACCTTATATTCTGCACTCTTGATGACGGGACGCCCTTTTTTTTGAAACTTTTAGAAAAGATGTGCCTGAAAATATGAACGATAAGCATAACGTGGGGCTATATGATCCTCAGTTTGAGCATGATGCCTGTGGCGTAGGGTTTGTTGCCCACATCAAAGGTGTCAAATCTCATGATATTGTAGAACAGGGACTCAGGATTAATGAAAACCTGAAGCATCGCGGAGCCTGCGGGTGCGAAAAAAATACAGGGGACGGAGCAGGAATTCTGCTTCAGGTACCTGACAAGTTTCTTCGCAGGGTTTGTGCTGAAAGGAATATTGATCTGCCTCCTGAAAAACAGTATGGTGTAGGGATGGTTTTTCTTCCCCCGGATATTTCTCAGCGGCGAGCAATTGAGGATATCTGTCGTCAGATGATTCAGGCTGAAGGACAAAAGTTTTTAGGGTTCAGAAAAGTACCGACCAGCAACGCAACGCTCGGTCAGACCGCCAGATCACAGGAGCCCGTTGTCAAGCAGCTTTTTGTCGGAAGAGCCAGGGATGTTGAATCCGAACTTGATTTTGAAAGAAAGCTGTATGTCATCCGTCGCAGAATTACCAAGCGTGTAAAATATACCGCAGGCCTGCTCGGCAGCAGTTATTTTTATATTTCAAGCCTCTCTTCGAGAACAATCGTTTACAAAGGAATGCTACTCCCCGACCTGTTCAGGGAGCAG
>JAAXUM010000189.1 GCA_013336025.1 Chlorobiaceae bacterium | reverse complement strand
AGTGGTCTGATGAGAAAAAGGCTTCTTGAATTGATTCCTGACCTTGAGGAACAGGGCATCATGATCCGTGACGGAGTGGACTTTGTCGATATTGAAGATGAAGCCAAAGTGCTGCTCCCCGACCTCCTGATCGGCAACAGCAAGGGCTTTACCATGGCACGAAAAAACAACATTCCACTGATAAGAATCGGCTTTCCTATTCATGACCGATTCGGAGGCCAGCGAATGCATCATATCGGGTATCGCGGCACCCAGGAACTCTTTGACAGAATAGTCAACACCGTTATCGAACAACGGCAGAATGCTTCATCAATAGGATATACCTACATGTAAGGGAGGATACCATGACACTGAAACTTGAAAACCATCCCTGCTTCAACGATTCTGCGCGACACACTTTCGGACGCATCCACCTCCCCATTGCACCGAAATGCAATATTCAGTGCAACTACTGCAACCGCAAGTTTGACTGCATGAATGAAAACAGGCCGGGAGTTACCAGCAGGATTCTCTCGCCACATCAGGCGATGCACTATCTTGAGCAGGCTATTGCGCTCACT
This sequence comes from Chlorobiaceae bacterium, assembly GCA_013336025.1. Taxonomy (GTDB): domain Bacteria; phylum Bacteroidota; class Chlorobiia; order Chlorobiales; family Chlorobiaceae; genus Chlorobium. The sequence goes on along the minus strand of JAAXUM010000189.1, from coordinate 3,919 downwards.
CCGTCGATCGCTGTGGTGGGAATCGCAGGACCGGGAGATCCGTTTGCAAACCCGGACGAGACCATGGAGACGCTCCGTCTGGTAAGAGCAAAGTACCCGGAAATGCTGCTTTGCGTGGCAACCAACGGACTGGATGTTCTTCCGTACATTGATGAACTTGCTGAGCTGAAGGTCAGCCATGTAACGATAACCATCAATGCCATCGATCCGGCAATAGGATCGGAAATCTATGCCTGGGTACGATATAACAAAAAAATGTACCGCGATCTCGATGCAGCGGAACTGTTGATCAATAAACAGCTTGAGGCACTGAAAAAGCTTAAGGAAGCGGGTGTTACCGCCAAAGTGAACTCGATCATCATACCGGGCATCAACGATACGCATGTTATTGAAGTTGCCCGAAAAGTCGCTGATCTTGGCGCCGACATTCTGAACTGCATGCCCTATTACAGCACTACCGAAACGGTGTTTGAAAACATTGAAGAGCCTACCCCGGAGGTAGTGAGCGAAATACAGAAAGCAACGTCGGAGTTTCTGCCGCAAATGAAGCACTGTGCCCGCTGCCGCGCCGATGCGGTAGGCATTATCGGGGAAATCAACAGTGACGAGATGATGCGGAAACTCTCCGAAGCAGCAAACTTGCCGAAGATTCCGGGAGAGCATCGTCCCTTTATAGCAGTGTCGAGCCTGGAGGGAGTGCTCATCAATCAGCACCTCGGTGAGGCCGATCGTTTTCTCATCTATGGTCAGAACAGTGATGGCAGCCCCATACTGCTCGATTCTCGGATAGCGCCACCTTCCGGAGGAGGTCAGGAAAGATGGAAAGCCCTTGCCGATCTGCTTAAAGATTGCCGGGCACTCCTTGTTAATGGAGCCGGAGATTCGCCGACAAAAGTACTGAACGCCAACGGGATTGAAGTCATGGTTCTCGAAGGAATGATTGAAGATGCGGTGAGCGGAGTATTGAACGGCAAGAGCCTGAAACATCTTATGAAAAGCAGCCAGATTCATGCCTGCGGAACAAGCTGTACCGGCACAGGAGGCGGCTGTGGTTAAAAGAACTGCCGAACAGTGAAGTTTTTCGGTGTCAACCCGAACAGCGAGACCGGTCTTGCCTTCAGGGAATAATTGTTGACAGAAAACTGAAGCCGGACATTGCAAGTAATAATCAATAACTCAACGTCATTTTAATAACACTCAAGATCATCCATCATGGACAAACCGAAACATCACATTTTTGTCTGCGGAAGTTTCCGCGCACAGGGCACACCACAGGGAATCTGTCATAAGAAAGAGTCGCTCAGCCTGATACCCTATTTTGAAAGCGAACTTTCCGACCGTGGAATGAGTGACGTTGCTGTATCGGCAACCGGATGCCTCAACATCTGTGAAAAAGGGCCTGTTGTTGTCATCTATCCTGAAAATTTCTGGTATGGAGAGGTCGACAGCGAAGAAAAGGTTGATGAAATTCTTGACGCTCTTGAAGAAGGTGAAGCCTGTGAAGCACATCTGATCAACTAAAAAAACGTCAGGCCGGCGGCGGCGAGACTCAGGCAAACAAACCGGGAATCGCCGTAACGCTTCAACCCTCCATAAACAGCTCCGGAAAACACCCCTTTCGAACAAATCCCTCTGGAAAACAGCTTCTTGACCTCTCTGTTCATTGCCACAGTATAGTTCGGATACATCGTTATAAACCACGAAACCCTCATCCCGACATATCGGGAAATTGCGGAACAAAAAAATTGCGCTCCCCTTCACTCTCTTCATGAAAAATGTTACTATTAATCTCAAGTCATTTTCATTGTCATAAGAGTGCTTCTGACCGACTATCCATTAAACAGGAAAGTACCCCGTGAAACAGAAAAATAAAACCATTGGTCTTGAAGGCAATATCTGGTTTGAAAAAGAACAGAACAGGTTTCTCGGAGCTGACACCATCGCCCTGCTTGAACACATTCAGGAACACGGATCCATCAACAGTGCTGCAAAAGTCTCGGGAATCAGCTATAAAACTGCATGGCATATGGTCAACATGATCAATAATCTTTCCGAAAAACCGTTGGTTGACAGAATGATCGGGGGAAAAGGAGGCGGAGGAACCGTTCTGACCAGAGAAGGGAAAAAAATTATTGAACAGTTCCGGATTGTTCAGGATGAGCATCGGAAATTTCTTCAGAATCTTGAAGGCAGGCTTGGAGATACCCGAAACCTTTATCAATTTCTGAGAAGAATATCCATGAAAATCAGTGCGCGCAACGTTTTTGCCGGAACTATCGAAACCATCACAAAAGGGGCTGTAAACGCGGAAGTAATCATCATGCTTTCGGGAGGAACCCGGATCACCTCGATCATCACAAACGGAGCTGTTGAAAACCTCGGTCTGAAAGAGGGGATGAATGCCTATGCCATCATCAAGTCCAGCTCTATCATTATCGGCAGGGATCTGCACGATGCAAAAATAAGCACCCGCAATATCATGTGCGGCACCATCAGCAAGGTTATTGAAGGGCCTGTGAGCACAGAGGTCGATGTGGAAATCGGAGGAGGCAATGTCATCTCAGCCATTATCACCCACGGGAGTTCCGAAAAACTCGCACTCAGGGAAGGAGAACACGCATGCACTGCATTTAAAGCATCAAGCGTCATCCTCGGAGTCAACTGACAGGCTCCCCTGACACCGATCCTTTTTTCTGTTAAGGATCATACACATGATAACGTACTCCGGGCAGATCATTTTACCCGCCGTTTTCCCATCAGCAATAAAAAGACTTACCGTTGAACAGCCGCAATCAGAAAAACTCCACCCTTGTTGACCAATTCCAGCGGCGCATTGAGTATGCCCGGATTGCCGTCACGGCACACTGTAATCTCAGATGCACCTATTGTATGCGGGAAGAACATGAAGATCATACCATAGCTGCCCCGGAACTGAGTTCTCAGGAGATCGGTAAAATCATTGCCGCACTCGCATCCGCAGGAGTCAGGAAAATAAGGTTTACCGGGGGAGAGCCGCTTCTGCGCAAGGATATTTCATCTCTTGTCAGAGATGCCAAAAGCATTGAAGGAATAAAAACAGTATCCCTCACCACAAACGGCATACTGCTTGACCGACATCTGGATGATCTCATTGACGCAGGGCTTGACGCCATCAATCTCAGTCTCGACACGCTTGACAGAGAACGCTACCTTTCAATAACCCGCCGCAACGAGTTTGACCGGGTTATGACCAATCTTCAAACACTGCTCGCAAAAGCAGAATTTCCCGTAAAACTCAACGTTGTCATGATGAGAGGAGTCAATAGCGACGAAATCCGGGATTTTATTGAACTGACAAAAACAAACGCCCTGACGGTCAGATTCATGGAGCTGCAACCGTTTGACGATAATCAGATCTGGAAAACAGGAAAGTTCATGGGCATCGACAGAATCACGGAGCAACTGCGAAACCTGAACCCGGGAGTACAGGAAAAACAGGGGGAATCGACTGAGCATTTCAGTTTTTCCCTGCCGGGCCACAAAGGATCTGTAGCGGTCATACCCGCCTATACAAGAAATTTCTGCAGCTCCTGCAACAGGATCAGGGTAACATCCCATGGAAAAATAATCAGTTGCCTGTACGACAGGGAGGGTTTTGATCTCATGCCGCTTCTGAGAAACAACTCGGAAAAAAAAATGCTGACTGAGTTGTTCAGGCTCGCGGCAGCTCACAAACCTGAAGATGGAAAAAGCGCTGCAGAAGGCCAGACCCGAACCAGCATGTCTGAAATCGGAGGATAAGAGACCCAAAAAGATTGTTACTGCCCGGCAGTGACGTTCTCATTCCCTGAGCGTTCAATTGCCATGCCCGGCCTTACTGTTCCACCCCGCAGAACCTTGCAGAAAAGTCCTTCCTTCGGCATGATACTGTCGCCGGTCA
>JAAXUM010000188.1 GCA_013336025.1 Chlorobiaceae bacterium | reverse complement strand
TTTACCGGTTGAAAGGGAGCTGCCCGCGAGTCTGGTTCGCCTCCATGGTAACCGGAGTTGGTGACCGGGACGACCTGTTCAGCAGAGTTTTGCAGGAAAGCGGCGACTGCCGCACGGTATACGTTGACGGTTCAAACTGGCAGGGTACCATGCGATTTGCCGAAGGCTCAATCCGCAGCGTGCAGCAGAGCGCCGAACGAATGGCGCTCAGTGTCAGCGCTCCGACGGAAGCGTTTCTTGTGGCAAGCGAAGTTTTCTATCCGCTTCGGTGGAAAGCTGCCATTGACGGCAAACCGGTTCCCGTAATCGAAGTGAACGGCCTCATTCGCGGGGTGCGTATTCCTGCGGGGGATCACGAGTTGCTTTTCACCTACGACCGCTCCGATTTCAACAAAGGTCAGAACATTTCGCTTGCCGCGTTCGGCGTTGCAGTGCTGATGCTCACAGGAGGGGTTGTTGCCGGGCGATCAGGGGGGAAGAGGGGTGCGACAGAAAAAGCAAAGAGTTGAGCATACCGTACGTTCATGTTTTCACTCTCTCTTTGCAGGGGAGTTGTGACCCGGTAGCGTTTACCCTATATGGCGTCATATGGTTTTTACCTTGATACAGGTGCCTGACGGTTTCGCCTGTAAGCTTCCGGTCTGCGAAAAACGAGCCACTTGCTACGCATTCCTGCACGCCTGTGCTACGCATTTTCCGGAAAACGGATATGCCATTCGAGCCGTTCAGGAGCATCCGGGCATAATGGTGAACGAACAGCCATGATTTACACCTGTGTGTCAAATCAGAGCCTATGAGAAGTTCGCAGCCTTGTTGACAGGTTGATTGCCGGTTTAGACTGATCTGTATAAATCGGCAGGCTTGAATGTTGAAAGAAGCGTTCTGTTTTTCCTGAATCAGGCAGATCAGTCTAAACATTGTTCGGCATCATAGAAGATCGCCTCGCGGTTCGTTTGACAATCTCATTAATTGTAGCTACATTAAATTTATGAGAGTCGAGTTCGATCCTGCCAAGGACGCGGCAAACCAGGCGAAGCACGGTGTGTCTCTGGCTATGGCAGGCGACCTCGACCGGGAAACTGCACTGGTGTGGCTTGATGAACGGTTTGAGTACGGCGAGTCGCGAATGATTGCGCTCGCTCCGCAAACCGAAATCCTGTACTGCGTGGCATTTGTAGACCGAGGCGAAGTGCGAAGGGTCATCAGCCTGCGCCGCGCCAATCGTCGTTAGCTGAAACACTATGTCGAAAATCTCTAAGCGTTCAACGATCCTCATGCCCACTGCGGAAGAGGACAAGGCCATTACTGCGGCAGCTAAAAGTGATCCTGACGCGCAGTCACTCACACCAAAGCAACTGAAGGCGATGGTGCCAATCCGCGCTCTGCGTGGTCGACCGAGGTCTGAAAACAAGAAGCTGCTTGTGTCGGTGCGTTATAGCCCCGAGGTCATCGCCTACTTCAAGTCAACCGGTGAAGGTTGGCAATCGAGAATGGATGGTGTGCTTCGTAAGTACGTAACGCGCCATTCCCGTAGAGCGTGAAATGTGACAGAACCCTACGGTCAACCGCACGCTGCGCGATAAGGCTGCGTAGCGCCGGTTACCTTGGACATGAGGTATAAGCACTCAACAAGAATTGATGCCGATGTAAAACAAGACCAAAGGCTAAGAAATCAGGCCAAACCGACCCGATATTACGGAACAACTTGTAGTAGAACGCTTATCATAAACTCAACAAGAGAAAGAAAAGAACATAATGCCAACTATTTCAATGTTTTACGGGATATCAAGAAACATCATGTAACGCACAACCATGCAGATTATCAGGGAAAAGTTGCAGTGTACTTTATCCTTGATGGAACGCTGTTGGCAGGTGTACTGCCACCGAACAAGAACAGTGACTCGTTATGATAAAATTAAATGATCTTGGTTTTGACTCCCGGTTTGCAGCTGATGCCGATGACATCTGTTCCGAGGGCCAGAATATTGCTCGCGTATCGGCGGTTGATCGCCATGCGTACCTGATCAGGAATGAACTCGGGGAGATTCCTGCCGAGCTTTCGGGAAAGTTCCTGTTCAATGTTGAGTCGCCGATTGATCTGCCATGTGTCGGTGACCTGGTTGTCGTGCAGTATCACAATGACGGTACTCTGGCAATCATTCATGGTCTCTTGCCCCGAAGGACGTTTTTACGAAGGAAGCGTGCCGGTACGGAAGTGGATTACCAGATGATAGCAGCAAACATCGATATCGCGTTCATTGTGCAGTCATGCCACTTTGATTTTAATCTGGCGAGACTGAACCGGTATCTGGTGATGGCGGCTGACGGACATGTCGAGCCGATTATTGTTCTTGCCAAAACCGACCTGATCTCAGGCGATGAGCTGCTCGAGCAGCTTGCGGCTATTAGAGATGCGGGTATCACGACCAGGGTGATTTCGCTCAGTAATTTGACTGGTTCAGGATTTGACGAATTCCGCCAGGTGCTGCTGCCGGGTCAAACCTCTTGTCTGCTTGGTTCATCGGGAGTCGGCAAGACGACGCTGATCAATAATCTGATCGGACGGGATGATTTTGTTGCCAAAGAGGTCAGTGGAACAGGAGAGGGCACCCATACGACCACACGCAGGCAACTCATCGTTCTTGATAATGGCGTTATGTTCATCGATACGCCGGGAATGCGAGAATTAGGACTTCTTGCTGCCAGTGAAGGGATAAGCAAGGGGTTTGAAGATATTATCGAGCTTTCCAGTGCATGCCGTTATGTCGATTGCTGCCATACAGGGGAGTCGGGTTGTGCAGTTCTTGCTGCAATTGCGAAGGGGGCGTTGAGCGAAGAGCGCTATGAGAATTATCTGAAACTCAGGAAGGAGTCGGAGTATCATGAGATGTCGTATCTCGATAAACGCAAGAAGGACAGGGCTTTCGGACGCTATGTCAAGACTGCAAAGAAGAACATGAAAAAATGGGACGGTTAGGGGGGATTCTGTGGAAATTCACTATACTTTGCTGCTACATGTCATTACGTGGAACATATTGAATTTAAAGGAACATTATGAGCGATTTGCCGAACTGTCCGAAATGCAACTCGGAATATACCTATGAGGTCGGGACTCTTTTGACCTGTCCTGAGTGTGCCCATGAATGGAGCAACTCGGAGGCGTCTCTGGAAGCGGTTCGCGTCTGGAAGGATGCGAACGGCAATATCCTGCAGGATGGCGATACCGTGACGGTAATCAAGGATCTCAAGGTCAAAGGTTCGTCATTGGCGATCAAGGGAGGAACAAAGGTAAAGAATATCCGCCTGATTGAGGGCGAACATGATATCGATTGCAGGATCGACGGGTTTGGGGCGATGCAGCTGAAGTCGGAGTTCGTCAGGAAAGCCTGACCGGCCACTTTTCGGTCGGGTCGGGGCGACTGTGGCTATTTTGGCTTTCTTTGGGCAATCAGGATAGGCCGGTAGGTATCGAAATTTTCCAGAATTGTGCCAAGCCCCCTGATGACCGAGGTCTGGGGATCGTTAGAGATTGTGACGGCAAGCCCGGTTTCGTTGTGGATTTTTTTGTCGATTCCTGTCAACAGGGCCCCTCCACCCGACAGGAGGATTCCCCGGTCGAGGATATCGACGGCGACATCCGGTTTGTCCGCGAGCACCTCGATGCTTTTTTTGATTGCGATAATGATATCCTGAATCGGACCTGCGATAATTTCCCTGATGGTACCTGAGCTGATCTCCTGGGTTTCAGGAAAACCCGAGAGAAGGTTGAATCCTTTGACGGTCAGCCGGCAATCGTTATCGACTTTTTCGGAACAAGTGGCCAGTTTCAGCTTGATTTGTTCAGCGGCATAATCGCTGATTGCAAGGTTGTTATTCTCCCGGAGGTGACGGATGATCGCATTGTTGATCTGATTGCCTGAAACGGGGAGGGACTCTCCTGAAACAATGCCGCCAAGCGATACCACGGCAACTTGCGTGGAGCCTGCCCCGAGATTGACAATCATATTGCCGATGGGTTCGAAAGGATTAAGGTCGTTACCTACTGCCGCAGCTATCGGCTCCGGGAGCAGAAAGGTATCTTTGGCTCCGAGGTGCTCTGCCATATCAAAGACAGCGCGTTTGCCAACTTCCGTTATGCTGAGTGGTATGCTTATCACAAGTCTGTGGATGCCAAACAGTACCCAGGGCCTGATGGAGTGCAAAAGTCCCCTGATCAATTTTATCGCGTTGTCATAATCTGCAATAATACCTTCGTTTACGGGCATGATCGTCTGCATGCCCGGATGCATTTTCTGGTGCATGTTGAGGGCTTCCTGCCCGATGGCAAGCAGCTTGCCTGAATCGCTTTCAACAGCGACAATCGTCGGTTCGTTGACGACCATGCCTTTGTCCTTTATGTACATCAACGTGTTTGCTGTTCCAGGATCGAGACCAAGGTCAATGGTGGTTTCTATATTCAAAACGTTTGCAAAAATCGTC
>JAAXUM010000426.1 GCA_013336025.1 Chlorobiaceae bacterium | reverse complement strand
TTTCGTGACAATCCGATAGATCAGAGCTTCAGACTTTTTTGCCGTTCTGAGGGATTGATTTGATGATCGAACCAGATCACGATCTTCCGGATGAATGATCACCATGGAAGGAAACAGCTCCTTTTCAAACTCTTCAGGGGTATAATCCTGTAAAAAATCGCTTGTCATGGAGAGCATCGTTGTCTCGTTCCTGCTGTTGACGCGATAAACGGCTCCGGGAATATTATCAATAAGCGTTTGCAACTCTCTGACCATTCTCTCCTGCAAGGAACTGTTTCCAAGCACTGACTCTGCTTTTTTCAGCTTCGTAAGATCAATAACGATAGCTCGTGCGCCGTCAAACAACCCGTTCCGGATAATGGGAGCACTGTACAGCAGGGCAGGAAACGTACTGTTGTTTTTCCGGAGAGCAGTATATTCGTTGCCAGGCGAAACAGGGTTTCCAGCTTTCAAACTCTCAAAATTGGCGATAACTTTTCCTGTCTCTTCCGGAATACAGCATCGAAATACTGAAACGCCCCGATGCAAATCATCAGGGGTATATCCGAAGACCTCAACACCCTGACGATTGGCATAGGTAACCTTTCCATTCATATCAGCCTCAAACAAAGGAAGCGGGAGCATTTCGGTAAAATCTCTTAACTGTTTTTCACTTTCAATCAGAGCATGTTCCAGGCGAATCTGTTCAGAAATATCCCGGCTGATTATAAAATAAAACTCTGTATTGTTCCAGTTACCTTTTGTGATTTTTGTTTCAGCAGGTACAGATGTTCCGGATCTTGTCAAAAGCGGAACCTGAAAGGATGTGTTGCCTTCCATAAGCAAGCCTTCGATGTTATCATTGATCTCATCCTGCTGCTGACCAATGAAAAAAAAACCCAATTTTTTACCCGACAACTCCTCTGAAGAGTATCCCAGCCGGTTTCTCACAGCAGCATTGGCATAAATAACCAAACTATCCCTGTCTGCAATGAAAAGAAAATCGTCTATCGTATCAAACAGGGCAGCTAAAGCGCCGGTAAAGGGGCTTTCGGGATGAAGGGATTTTTTTTTCGTACTAACGAGTGCATCAAGGGCTTCAGGTTTTTGATCCCGGGAAATCAGAAGCGCTTGTAAACGGGCATTTTCCGTCAGCAATTGATGAATCCGGTCTTCTTCAGGAGTATTATCCATTTCGATCATAAACGATGGTGCTTGAAAAAGATCCGCAAAAAAAAGATCCATCCTGTTATTTCATAATAAGATAAGAACAGGAACAACTATAACAGATAAACAAACCGGAAAAAATGAACTTATAGCTAAAGATAAAAGACACAAGAGTTTATATCAACAGGTAACTATAGCTCGCCGCTATTTATTTATTCCGCGATTCGTCTGCTTCGTGCTCCCGTCAACAAAGAGTGATGCCCTGCACTGAAAACAAACAATCGGTCATTCACCGAATATCCATGGAAGGAACACATCTTGTTATGAATCCCTCTGTTTATTCCGTCATTTGCCGACTTATCGAAAAACAAGGGTGTTCTACACTCATGGCCACGGTATCAGAAGTTCAGGCAATTCAGCGAATCTGACCCAAAAAACCCTGAAATATTAAACAAAAAGAATAACCCTGACGTTCACTTATGAGCCAGCAAAAAAAGCGCTGCTGTGCAGAGAAAAAGAGTAGAGAAACAGTTTCGGAAGACAACTACTGATGCGTTTGCCACCGAAAATTTCGTAAACTGTTCAATATGCTCTTCCTGTAAA
>JAAXUM010000015.1:906-12570 GCA_013336025.1 Chlorobiaceae bacterium | reverse complement strand
CATGAGCGCGTAGGGAAAGATGCGTTTCCTGTTCATGGATGTGTGTGCTTTCAATGGTTTGTTGCTTCGGATGCAGGTTGCAGGAAAAACCTGAATATACATCCCGGAGGGGAAACCTCGGAACGGGGATTTTGCTGTGCAGAATTTTTTGTGGATAAACCTGCGACGGAGCTTGCCCCGTTTACGGTACTGCCTGGTAGTGGAAATTTTCCACCATGGCATCCATGATTTTCCGGGAGCGTTCCGGATGGCGGCTGAAAGCAGTTCGGCGTTTTTCGTTTCAGGCATCCTGAAGAGGGTGTATTCACCCGTTTTTTCCGGCAGCCGTTTCATGTAAAATTCTGGATGTTTCGCAATGGTGGCCCGCCAAAGCTGGCTGTATTCGCGGCAGAATTCCGCTCACTCGGGCAGTTTGTTCCGGCGTCGGGCAGCCATGCATGGCCTTGATGCGAGGCTGACTCAGAAACTCCAGAAGTCGCGGTCGAGGTTCCGGTACTGAATGCCCTGGATGAGATGGCGCATTTCAATCGTTTCCGATCCTTCGAGATCTGCGATGGTGCGGCTTACCTTGAGGATTCTGTCGTGAGCTCTTGCCGAAAGGTTCAGGCGGTTCATGGCGTCCATGAGTTTTTGTGAGCTTTCAGGATCGAGCTTGCAGAATGTTCTGATGAGTTTGCTCTGCATCTGCGCATTGGTGTAGATCCTCGGGGATGTTACGGCAGCAAACCGCTGATGCTGAATTTCCCTGGCACGGATTACCCGCTCACGAATGGCGCGTGAGCTTTCTGACGCGGATGCCGAAAACAGCTCGGTGTTTTCGACCTTCGGAACGTCAATATGAATATCTATTCTGTCAAGCAGAGGTCCGGAAATTTTCGACAGGTAACGCTGAATCTGCTGGGGCGAAGCGGTAAGGTTGCCGTCGCGATCTTTCAGTGCGCCAGCAGGACTCGGGTTCATGGCTGCGACAAGCATGAATCCAGCAGGGTATTTTGTGGTTACGGATATTCTTGCGACGGTAACCTCCCGGTCTTCGAGCGGCTGGCGCAGAACTTCGAGCGCATTTCTGGTGAATTCGGGAAGTTCATCGAGAAAAAGGATTCCGTTATGGGCAAGACTTACTTCTCCGGGCTTTGCTGTTGTTCCTCCGCCGATCAGCGCGACATTGCTCGTGGTATGGTGAGGATTGCGGAAAGGTCTGGTAACCATCAGCGGATGGTCTTTTTCAAGCAGGCTTGCGACGGAGTAGATTTTCGTTGTTTCAAGCGATTCCTCGAAGCCCAGCGGGGGCAGAATGCTTGGAAGCGCTTTGGCAAGCATGGTTTTTCCGCTTCCCGGAGGGCCGATCATGAGCAGGTTGTGCCCGCCGGCAGCAGCAATTTCAAGTGCTTTTTTAGCGGCTTGCTGTCCTTTGATGTCGGCAAAGTCAACAGGATATTCCGGCTCTTTCTGAAAAAGCTCTGCAACGTTTACCTCTACGGGTGACGGCTTTGTTTTTCCATTGAGAAGATCGGCGGTTTCGTTGAGGGTTTCCACACCGAAGACGAGCGTGTCGGCTTTTGATGCCGAGATCGCAACAGCGGCTTCCGCGGCATTGGCCAGAGGAACAATCAGGCGTTTTATTTTTTCTTTTACCGCCATAATGGCTACGGGGAGCGCTCCGTTGATTCTCCGGATCGATCCGTCAAGAGCGAGTTCTCCCATGATGAGGGTATCGGGAAAGCGGTTTTTGATGAGTTTCAGAGACCCGAGCAGCCCTATGGCTATGGGCAGATCAAAAGCGGTGCCCTCTTTTTTCAGATCGGCAGGAGCAAGGTTGACGGTGATTTTTTTCGGAGGCAGATCGAAGCCGGAGTTTCTGACTGCGGTGAGAATTCTCTCACGGCTCTCCCTGATGGCGTTATCGGGCAGGCCGACAACAGTGAATGATGGAATTCCTCCGGTGACATTGATTTCAACATCAACCTTGACGGCATCGATGCCGTAGAGCGAAGCAGCATAGAGTGTCGAGAGCATGGCGGAAAGCGAGTGAATTCAATGGAAGCAGTCTCTTGTAACTTCTTTGAAAGTACCAAAAAAATAACAGGTTCATCAACTTTTTGCCAATCCCGGATCTGTTGCCCGGTATTGGCAAGGTTTTTCAGGCAGGGCGGAGGATCATCCGGTGGTTCTCAGTCCTCCTGATATGGCATTGACGGTAAGAAAAAGTTCTGCCAGCAGATTGTCAGCTTTTTTGTTCTGTCCTGTTTGGTGCAGCTTCCGCCATTTTTTCAGCAGCCGGATCTGCTGGCGGTGCAGCTCCCTGAGCCCTTCCTGACGCAGGGAGATGAATCTTGAGACATTGAGGCGTTGTTCTTCAAGATGCTCGCCATAGAGGCTCTCTATCATCGTTCGGGTTTTATGGTACTCGTTTTCAATGATGCCGAAGATTCTTGAGCGGAGTTCGCTGTTTTCGACAAGGGCGGCATACTCTCTCATAATCTCGGTATCAACCGTTGCAAGGCTTGCATCCGCATTGCTTATAATGTAGCGGAGGGGTGCCCATGACGCATCCTGGCGTCGGATATTCTCGCATGCTTCGGGATGTTCATGCTGAAGCTGCTCAAGTGCTGAGCCGATGCCGAACCATCCTGAAAGGGAGAATCTCGCCTGGTTCCAGCTGAATACCCACGGGATTGCGCGTAAATCCGCAAGGCTTTTTTTCCCTGAACGCCTTGAGGGACGGGATCCTATCCGGGTAGCCTCAATAATATCTATCGGCGTTGCCTCCCTGAAAAAATCAATAAACCCTTCTGCCTCGATCAGCCTGCGGTAGGCAAGGTTGCTTGTCCGTGAGAGCATATCCATCAACGGCTCAAGTTCATGGCTTGTTTTTTCTTTATTGCGGTGTTTCAGCAGCTCTCCGGTTACTCCCGCCATGAAGAGTTCGAGGTTGTAGAGCGCACTGATTCTGTTTGCATATTTTTGGGCAATCGTTTCGCCCTGTTCGGTAAGCCGGATACCTGCCTGGAATGAACCGTGAGGCTGGGCCCGCAAAAACCGGTGGGTCGGGCCTGCGCCCCTGCTGATGCTGCCGCCGCGGCCATGAAAGAAAAGTATCTCTGTATCTGATGTTTTTCCGGCCTCAAGCAGTGATTCCTGTGCCCGGTAAAGGTTCCAGATACTGGCAAAAATCCCTCCGTCCTTGTTGCTGTCGCTGTATCCGATCATCACCTGCTGAACCGGTTTTTCCCAACCGTTCATCTCTTGCTGCAAGGCAAGCGTTCGCCGGGTGAGCGGATGTGAGAGGAATATTCTCATGATATCAGGGCTTTTTTCAAGGTCTTCAATCGTTTCGAAGAGCGGGACGACGGGAAGCATACAGGCATCCATCTCTTCAAACGGAGTCATCAGTCCGACTTCACGCATAAAAAGATAGACTACAAGAAGATCTGAAGCATTTCTTGTCATGCTGACGATCAGTGCCCCGATTCCTTCGCTTCCATACTCCTTGCAATGGTTCAGAAGAACCCTGTAGCAGTCGAGTACCGCTTCGGCTTCAGGGCCTGCCTTCATATCGGGATGGGTGAACGGCCGGGGTGATTGCAGCTCCCTGTCAAGAAAGGCTGTTCGCTCCTCTTCATTCCAGGTCAGAAATGCACTGCCGTTCAGGCCTGCAGCACTCATAAGCTGAGAGAGCGCCAGATCGTGAAAATGGCTGTTCTGACGGATATCGAGAGATGCGAGATGGAAGCCGAAAGTCTGAACAATGCGATAGACCGGAGCTACATCGGAATCGGCAATATGGCGGGCTCCCACGACAAGCAGAGATTGTCGCAACAGCTCAAGATCGCCGAGCAGCTCCCGAGAAGAGCCATATGAGAACACGTCACTCCCGTGTTGCATATCATGTTCATTCCGGGGATTTTTCGGCAGGGATGCTATCATGAGATTAATGAACTGCCGCCATGGTTCATGCCGGTTTCGTATGAGAGCGATCTCTCCATCTTCTCCCAGAAGGGCGCTGAGTGTTCTGATTCTTTTTTCCAGTGCATCCGACGGGAACTGGTGTTTTTCAGAAAGGCTGAGCTTTGAGGCAAGTCGGGTAAGATGAAAGGCGATCAGCGCAAGCGCCTTGCGACGCATTTCCAGAAGGGTATCTCTGGTTACCTTTGCGGTGACAAGTGGGTGGCCGTCTCTGTCTCCGCCAACCCAGCTTCCAAAACGGAGCCGGGGAAGCGACCGGGGGTCTGCAAGTTTTTCAGGAGCGAATCCGCTTTCCTGCCATGCGTGAAGAAGTCGCTTGTCAAGCATGGGCAGCACTTCGGGAAAAATGTTATAGAGGTAGTGTATAATATTTCTGCGTTCAGCCGATACGGCCGGTTTGTCGTACAGGAGCTCACCGGTCCGCCACAACCTTTCCATGACGACCTTGATCTCTTTGCGGATATCCTCTTGTTCAAGCGGTGTCCACATCTGGTTTTCACGTTTTACCAGAAGAATGTAGAGCTGGCGGTGCTGTTCAAGAACAGTTTTTCGTTTTGCCTCGGTGGGGTGCGCTGTCAGTGCGATATCGACGGTTACCCGTGAGAGTTCGCTCAGAATCTTCTCTTCGCTTATGCTGTCTTTTTTGAGCCGGTGCAGGTTTTTCCCCCAGAGTCCCTTGAGTTCCGATAGCCCTTTATCTGTTTCAATTATCCGTCGATACTGTGCGCCGGAGTTTTCCTCTGCCATGTTGAGCAGTTGGAAAAAAATCGAGTAAGCCTGTATGGCGCGTTCTATGTCAGGATAATCATCAAGGCGCATGGAGGCTTGTTTCCATGGAAGATGCCCGGCAAGTTCTTTTTCACCCAGGTCATGAAGCATTTCCTGAAAACACTGGAGCAGAAAGGTGAAGTCCCGCTCCGCTTTTTCAAAATCGATGACGCTGCTTGTTGTGGTGATCATGGTTTGCCTGTATAGTTGCCGGATTCAATGTTGATGGACAATCATAGTATCATGCAGTATTTGAAAAAAACAGGAGAGCTGCAACAGGGTTTTCTTTTTTTTAATGGAGTGGAGGTGATGGAGGAGCTTTTTTTCATTAACCAGGGATGACCTTCTTTTATCGGGCAGTGCCGTTCCCGGCTGGTAACCTCCTCTATTCTGCGGGTTCACGGGAGGGCGTGATACGATTTCCTGTCAAGGTTTTTATGGTTTATGTTTGTCGGCTTTACTATTAATGCTTATCTTATTCAATAATTTTTCTACAGGCCGCTAACACCTAATTCACTACCTGTCATGGACAACAAATCAAACGGGAAGCTTATTGCACTTGCAATCGGCGGGGCTGTCTTAATGGGGGCTTTGTTTTTTGGGGTGTCATTTTTAACCGGCTACAAGGTGCCGGCTGAAAACATCTCGAACATTTTAACACCTTTAAAGTCGTTCACTGGATGGTTTTCGCTGATTTTCTTTGCCTCGCTGATCATCATGACTCTGGGAAAAATGTCATCTCGCATCAGTGATAAATGGTTTCTCAGCTTTCCTCTCGGCGCCCTCGGCATTGTTGCTCTCATGTTTGCAATTCTCTGGATCAGACCTTCCGGCTTTCTTCTTCCGACAACAGGAAGAACCACCACGCTTGACGGAAAATATATTCGCAGCGTTGGCGAACTGAAAGCCTTTCTTGATAAACCGGCTGAAGGCAGCAAGGTTCCCAAGGCTCCTGCCGGATTTGATTTTGATGGAGCGAAAGCTCTTGCCGATGGACGCTGCAACAAATGTCATACCCTCGATTCCGTTCAGGATGCTCTGAGAACGAAATTCAAGAAAACCGGAAAGGTTGACGTTGTCGTCAATCGCATGCAGGCATATCCGGGCTCAGGTATCACCGTGGATGAAGCAAATACGATCATGATCTACCTTGTCGAGAAGTTCTGAGCATATCTGATCATAACAGTTGTCGTTGCAAAAGCCTCAGTGTTGTACTGAGGCTTTTGTTTTTACATGGAGCGCCTGAGAAAATTTCCTGCGAGCGGAGGATGATCGGAGAACGGGATTTTGCTGTTACTGCTTTTGAGGCCAGGTCACGCTGACAGTTTCGGTTATTCCTCCTCTCGCTTTCCACTGGGTGATCACTGTCAGTTCTCTTGGCTGAAGTACGCTCGCAAGATCGTCAAGGATCGTGTTGGTGATGTTTTCATAAAAGATGCCCGCATTGCGGAATTCGAGAAAATAGTATTTCAGCGATTTCAGCTCTACACAGCTTTTGTCGGGGATGTAGCGGATAATGATGGTGCCGAAATCCGGAAGAGCGGTTATCGGACAGACAGAGGTGAATTCCGGGTTGACAATTTCAATGGTGTAGTCTCTTCCAGGGAAGTTATTGTCGAATATTTCAAGAATTTCTTTTTTCATAGAATGCACAGTGCTGTTCAGGTTGCAGGATTATGGGTTTTCTTTCGATGCAAAATAGAAATACGGTTTGACTTTCAGTAAATTTTCATACCGGTTTTTTCTGAATTGATACAAGAGAGTTTTTTTCTACTAACCAAAGCGTCAATCGAAGCAGAGAATACGTTATGGACAGGATGTTGATTTCCGTTGATAAGCAAAGCCGGGAGATGCCGGAGCTTTATGATGCACTTTCCGGAGAGTATGATCTTCGGGAGACCCCCTGTACTTTTGCTGATCAGGAGTTCAGTTTTCTCAGTGTTCTTGACAGCTATGCGTTGCTTGACAGAATAACGCAGGAAGAGTTCGTGAAGGATGAGCAGATGCCGTACTGGGCTGAAATATGGCCTGCAGCTCTCGCGCTTTCTTCTTTTATTGCCGAAGATCTGATTCTTGAAGGGAAGCGGGTGATTGAAATCGGAGCCGGAGTCGGCATGGTATCGGTAACAGCTGCGCGTTTTGGTGCCGGTGTGCTGGCAACCGACTATTCGACTGAAGCCCTGAGATTTGTCCGCTATAATGCAATGCTTAACAGGGTCTCTCTTGAGACAGCCCGTCTTGACTGGCGAAGCGTGATGTGCAGCGAGCAGTTTGATTATCTCTTTGCAGCCGATGTTCTTTATGAAAGGGTCAATTTGCTTCCTATTGTCACAGCCATTGACAAACTGCTTAAACCTGACGGTATTGCTTTTGTGGCTGATCCGCGAAGACGGCTTGCCGAGCAGTTTCTTGAGCTTGCTGCCGAGAACAGCTTTTCCATTACACCGGAGCCACATGAGTTCAGAATAGGCAAGCCTCCTGTAGCAGTGACTATCTACAGAATAACAAGGAAACGGTAACCATCATGAGTGACAAAGGAGTGCGGTTTTCAAACAGATGGTCATTCCATGCAGGAGAGGGTGCTCTGATCTGGCAGCTTGTTTTTCCTCGAACTGGCGATGTTGTGGGGCAGAAGCTTTTTCAAAAGAGCCGTCGTTCGCTCTTTTTCTCCCTTGATTCAGCAACAGGTCGGGTGCTTTTTGATGATCTTCCTCTTATCGTCGCGGATGATTCTCTCAATACAGGAGATGGATGGGTTTCGGGCATTGAAACGACAGCTTGCCATCTTGTCTATTGTTATTGCTATCAACGGGAAAGTCCCGAGCATCTTGGACTGTGGGCGATTGATTCCGGATCAGGACAGGTGGTCTGGGTGAGAAGGGATGTTGTTTTTGTCGCTAACCTTGAAGAGACATTTCTTGTCTATACCCCCTCTTCTTTTGGAGGCTTTCCTGAACGGCACTATCTGCTTCTTGATCCTCTTGCTGGTACGACGGTCAGAACGATCGGGTTTGACAGCATGACCGCAAATGCTCTGCGTCGTGAGATGACACCTGAAGAGGATCGGCAGGGTCTGTTATTGCCTGATTTTGTTTCAGAAGGTATGGCGGACGAGATTCATGCGCTCCATCGTGTCGGTATTGATACTCCTCAACACTGTGAATGCCTTCTTCGCGGTTCTCTTCTTGTCGTTGCCAGGCATCAGCCCTCCCCGATTTCCGGCCGATGGAATACTCTTCTGAATGTCTGGCTGGACAATGTGCCGGTCTACGAGGAGATGATGGAGGAAGATGGCGAAAAACCGTGTCTGAACAATTTTCTCGTCAGGGATTCATCATTGTACTACATTAAAGGGAAAGAAGAACTGATTTCGGTTTGCCTATGAAAAAGCATGATAGCTATTATCCCTCGGATTCCGGAGAGGAGAGGTGTTACAGGGAGGCGGGACGTTTTTTTGACTATCTGAAAACCAGCAGGAATGTTTCGCGGCATACCATTACAGCCTATCGTACGGATCTTGATCAGTTTTTTTCGTTCATGCAGCGACATTTTGCCCTTCAGGATATGAACTCGTTTGATCCTGAACAGGTTACGGTAGTTTCGGTACGACTCTTTATGGGTGATCTTTTGCAGAGAGGACTGCAACCAAAGTCAATTGCCAGAAAACTTGCATCGGTAAAGAGCTTTTACCGTTATCTTCAGGAAACAGGTGTAATCAAAAGCTCGGTACTCTCTTTGGTATCTACACCGAGGTACCCTCGGCATGTGCCTGGATTTTTAACCGAGCAGCAGACCGAAACGATTTTTAAACAGGAAGATAATGGTTTGTCAGGACCGGAGGATACGTTTGTTTTTCATCGGGATCTCTCTGTTCTTGAGATGCTCTATGGGTGCGGGCTGAGAATTTCCGAATTAATCACTCTTTGTTCTGATGATATTAATTTTGGTCAGGGATATGTGAAAATTACCGGAAAAGGCCAGAAGCAGCGAATTGTACCCCTTGGAAGCCCGGCCGCAGAGGCAGTGAAAAAATATTTTGAAGTCCGGCGAAACTTCTTTAGAATAAACAAGATGATGGACGAGAGGGGTTCTGGTTATGTGTTTGTTACGAAAAGAGGTAAAAAACTGTATCCTATGCTTGTTCAGAGGATTACGAAAAAGTACTTGATGTCGGTAACAGAACAGAAAGAGAAAAATCCTCATCTTCTTCGTCATACGTTTGCCACTCATCTCTTGAATAACGGTGCTGATCTTAAAAGCGTCAGTGAGATGCTTGGTCACAGCAGTCTCGTGACTACAGAAATCTATACGCATGTTACCTTTGGCAGGTTAAAGGAAGTCTATCGAAAAGCGCACCCTAAAGCTTGATATAATTTTACTTCGGAACTTCTTTTGTCCGGAGTTTTGTTCCTTTATTACGTTCACTTTATTTTACTGGAGGTATTATGACCAAAACAGCCGTTAACGATACGATCAGCAATGTACAGGTAACACTGCGTCATTCGAGTAATCACAACAGTATAGAGGAGTATGCCCGCAATGCTGTACAGGTTCTGGGCAGGGTATATCCTGGTATTATTTCATGTCATATTATTCTCGATCATCAGAAAAATGATTTTGAGAAAAACAAGCTTGCTGAAATAACGGTTCATGTTCCCCAGAATGTGCTTGTTGCACGTGAGGCGGGTACAGCATATGAACAGACAATTGATAGCTGCATTGAGTCGCTCGGAAGACAACTGAAGAAATACAAGGAAAAGCTTGTGCCGTAATTATGTCGCAAACCTTGCAGAACAGCATTGGGCCTGTTCTGCGAGGATGTTTTCATTCTCTCCTATCACTCCATCTCGCTCGTATGACTCTGGAACAGAAAGGGCTTAAAAAACAATCAATTACAGTTGCCTATTTTTTTGATACCATTGGAAAGGACCATGATATCAAATTGCGGAGACTGAATAGTGTCGATGAACAGAAAAGGCGGATTTTTGAGCGTGACCTGCACAGGCCGGGTCTTGCTCTGGCAGGATTTACCAATCTCTTTACCTATAAGCGGGTTCAGATTCTTGGTAATACCGAGATGAGGTTTTTGAACCAGCTTGGGGAGGATGCCAGAAAAGACGCTTTCGGAAATTTTCTGCGTTTCAAGATTCCCTGTATCATTCTGACAAGTACCAACAAGCTGCAGCCTGAGTTGCTTGCAATGTCAACAGCGGCTGGAATACCGGTTTTTTCTACCCGGCATTCGTCAACAAAAGCAATGTATCTTATTACCGAGTTTCTTGACAACCAGTTTTCTCTTTACCAGCAATACCATGGATCAATGGTTGACGTTTACGGAGTTGGCGTACTGCTTAAAGGCAGGAGCGGACTTGGCAAGTCAGAGGTTGCTCTTGACCTGGTGGAACGGGGGCATGGACTTGTTGCCGATGATGTAGTGGTTATTCATCGCAAGGGGGAGTCGATGATTCTTACTGCAAAAAGAAATAAAAATATTGAGCATTTCATGGAAATCCGTGGCCTTGGTGTGGTTGATGTAAAAGCTAATTTCGGTATTCGGGCCATCAGGGATGTCAAGGAAGTACAGGTTGTTGTGGAACTGCTTGAGTGGAACAAGGAGATGGAGTATGAACGGCTCGGCCTTGACACAAAAATGACGAAAGTTCTCGGGGTTGAAGTTCCTCTTGTTCAGTTGCCGATTTTCCCAGGTAAAAACATAACGGTAATCGTTGAGGTGGTTGCCCTGAATTTCCTTTTAAAGCACTACTACGATTATGTTCCTGCTGAAGCACTTACCAGGAAAATCAGAATGGTGATAGATCAATGATTTCTCAAAAGATGACCATGTTTAAAAAACAGGAAATACCATTGCGCAAGGTGCTGACAAGAGGGCACTTTCGTTTGTTGTTGAGTGTATTAATCCTTTTTATGACAGTGCTGGGGGTCAGTTCCTGCAGTGAAAAAAAACAGGGTAAGGGTACAACAGGCGGGGGTAGTGCAGTTAAAGATTCAACACTGGTAATCTCAATGCTGGGGGATGCTGATTATCTGAATCCTGTGCTTGGCACTACGGTGACGTCGAACAATATTTTCAGTCTCATCTATCCGGGGCTTCTGCAAAGCGAGTTTGATACGACGACGGGCTTGCTGAATTTTATTGCACTTGAAAAACGGCTGAGGGAAACAGGCCTTGGTACCGGAAAAAAAACGCCACGAACAGCTCTTGCAAAAACATGGATGATGGCGCCTGACCATAAATCCATTACCTACATTCTCAGAAACAACGCTTTCTGGAACGATGGCAAGCCCATTGTTTCCCGGGATTTCAAGTTTTCCTACATGCTGTATGGTAATCCTGTCATTGCAAGTGCACGTCAGCAATACCTTTCCGAGCTTATCGGTGCTGACAGAGGGCAGGTTGATTTTCAGAGGGCTATCGAAACCCCTGATGACACAACACTGATTTTCAGGTTCTACAAGCCTGTTTCTGAACAGCTTGCGCTTTTTCATACCTCTTTGACGCCGTTACCTTCACATTACTGGAAATCGGTAAAGCCTGAGGATTTCAGAAGCTCGCCACTCAATCAGTTACCGCTTGGCGCAGGGCCTTATAAACTGCATGTGTGGCGGCAGCAGCAGGAAATTGTGCTTGCCTCAAACAGGCTCACCAATCTGCCTAAGCCCGGCAATATCCCCTATATTTCCTATCGTGTTGTGCCGGACTATACGGTAAGACTGACTCAGCTTCAGACGAACACGGTTGATGTTGTTGAAAATATTAAACCTGAGGATTTTCAGGGAGTTCTGAAATCAAATTCCCAAATCGAAATTAAAACTGTCGGGCTCAGGGTCTTTGACTATGTGGGCTGGTCAAATATTGATCAGGAAGAGTATCACAAGACCGGGAAAATTAAACCCCATCCTCTTTTTGGT
>JAAXUM010000015.1:0-896 GCA_013336025.1 Chlorobiaceae bacterium | reverse complement strand
CGCCACGCTTATCTGGGGATTACCTAGCTTGTTGAGTAATCAATAATGAGTGCAGGTGAGGTCATTCCTAAGAGCACAGGGTGCATCTGGCACGACCCTGGGCTCTTTTTGGTTCTGCACAGGTTCGCCTTGCGCTGACGACAGCTATTGACAGAGAATCGATCATTGATGGTTACCTTAAGAGCTATGGCGTTCTTTGTAATACCGATATTTCACCATCACTGAAATGGGCCTACAACAGCGCGATTAACGCTCATCAGTTCGATCCGGCAAAGGCGACTGCACTGCTCAAAGCTGAAGGCTGGCAGCCGGGACCTGACGGTATTCTTCGAAAAAACGGAAGAAAATTCAGTTTTGTCCTTTATACCAATTCCGGCAATGCCCGGAGAAATTATGCAAGTGTCATTATCCAGCAGAATCTGAAAGCGATTGGCATTGACTGCAAGCTTGATGTTCAGGAATCAAATGTCTTTTTTGAGAATCTGCAGTCGAGAAAGCTTGATGCATGGATGGCAGGGTGGTCTATAGGGCTTGAAATTGATCCTCTTGATGTCTGGGGTTCAGATCTGAAAAAAAGCCGCTTTAATTTTACCGGCTATCAAAACCAGAGAATTGACGAACTCTGTGACCTTGCAAAACAGAAAATGGATCCACTGGAAGCAAAAACATACTGGATGGAATACCAGGAAATTCTTCATCGCGATCAGCCGGTCACATTTTTATACTGGATAAGGGAAACGCAAGGTTTCAATAAAAGAATTCAGGGAGAGGTGCTTAATATTTCAGGAACCTTTTTCAATATTGACGACTGGACACTCAACCCCTCGGCAAATGTGGCTCTTTAAGACGATACCATGCTGACTTATATCATTAAACGGCTATGAGAAGCCGTTTAA
>JAAXUM010000187.1 GCA_013336025.1 Chlorobiaceae bacterium | reverse complement strand
ATCAGAATCAGCGACGTTATGCAGCGGAATGCATCCATGATTTTTCATGCCTGAATCTTTTTGCCCGCCTTCACGTTATCATCTATGATTTTTACCGGAAAGTATACAAGCATCCCTCCAAAGCGGGCTGCTCTGAATTAGCGGAACTCGTCGTCAAGACCGCTCGGTTTCCCGTAAAAGGTGTCATAAAAAGAGCAAAAAATATATTCCTGAAAAAAAGTTACCTTTACCCTGAAACAACAGGGTTCCCCGTACGGTTACTCATGAATGAAAAACCGTACTGAACACGAGTTCATGGAATCCAATAATTTATATATGGAAATTCTTTTTCTCCTTTTTCTCATTATCATCAACGGCATTTTTGCCATGTCGGAGATAGCTCTGATCACGGCAAAACGCTCCCGGTTATCAAAACTTGCGGAAAGTGGCGATAAATCTGCGGCTGCGGCCCTGAAACTCGGCCAGGAGCCGACAACCTTTCTCTCCACCATTCAGATCGGGATCACCTCAATAGGAATCCTCAATGGTATTGTCGGTGAAGGTGCTCTTGCCCAGCCACTTGCCGTATGGCTTGAATCGATCGGCATGGCTCATGATGCCAGTCACATCGCAGCAACCGCCTTTGTGGTCATCTCCATCACCTATATCACCATCGTTGTAGGAGAACTCGTCCCCAAACGGCTCGGACAGTTCAATCCCGAAGGGGCCGCAAGGCTCTTTGCCCGCCCCATGCTGATGCTTGCAACCATAGCAAGACCATTTGTCCGCCTTCTTTCAGCCTCGACCGATACCCTGCTGAGGCTCATGGGAAAAAGCCCGCAGGCAATGCCGAGCGTAACCGAGGAAGAGATTCATGCCATGCTTGAAGAAGGTTCTGAAGCCGGAGTCATCGAGCAGCAGGAACATGACATGGTTCGCAACGTTTTCAGACTTGACGACCGTCAGCTCGGATCGCTCATGGTGCCGAGAGCAGATATTGTCTATCTCGATATAACCCGCCCGCTTGAAGAAAATATCCTGCGGGTCACAGAATCGGAACACTCTCGCTTTCCTGTCTGTAATGGAGGAATGCAATCGCTTCTCGGAGTGGTCAATGCCAAACAGTTGCTCTCCCAGACCCTGAAAGGGGGCCTCAACGACTTCACATCGCAACTGCAGCCCTATGTCTATGTTCCCGAAACCCTTACCGGAATGGAACTTCTTGATCACTTCAGAACATCAGGCACCCAGATGGTCTTTGTTGTTGACGAATATGGCGAAGTACAGGGACTTGTAACCCTGCAGGACATGCTCGAAGCGGTAACCGGAGAGTTTGTTCCGCGCAATCTTGAGGATTCATGGGCGATTGAACGCGAAGACGGCTCATGGCTGCTTGACGGACTGATCCCCGTGCCTGAACTCAAGGACAAACTCGAACTGCTCAGTGTACCCGAAGAGGATAAGGGGCTTTATCATACGCTGAGCGGTCTGCTGATGTGGTGTCTTGGACGGATGCCGCAGACCGGCGATGTTGCAACCTGGGAAAACTGGCGTCTTGAGATTGTTGACCTTGATGGAAACAGGATTGATAAAGTGCTTGCATCGAAGATCCCGCCTCCCGATACCAACGGTCTCAAACAAAGCGGCTCAGAGGCGGGAGAAAAAAACTGAACCCATCTGACCTCAACGATACAGCTTTCTGATATCAAGCTTGTCAATACGTGAATAGAGCGTCTTCGGATGCATACCGAGCTTTTCTGCCGCTCCTCCCTCGCCGCTTACACGACCATTTGAACACCTGAGAACCTGAAGTATAAGCTCTCGCTCCATTACGGCCACATTCTCTTCGAACTCACGCATGCTTTTGAGCGGCACCTGCTCATGAGGCACCATGGCCCTGAGAGCAGGAAAGAGCATGGATGAAAAATCAAGCCAGCGACCATCGGAAACGATCACCGCCTGCTCAACAAGATGCGCAAGCTCCCTGATATTCCCCTTCCATTCACGCTCCTTGAGCAACAGCATATCGCTCTCCCTGAACTCTCGATGCGGCTTGCCCATCAATCTTGCGAATTTTGACGCAAAATAAAGCGCCAGCAAAGGAATATCATCCCTGCGCTCCCGAAGCGGGGGAATGAACAGAGGAAAAACATTGAGCCGGAAAAACAGATCCTCACGAAACCGACCCTCTGCCACCTCTTTTTCAAGATTCCTGTTTGTTGCCGCCAGAACACGAACATTGACGCTTATCACCCCCTTGCCCCCGAGACGCTCCAGCTCACGCTCCTGCAGAACCCTCAGGAGCTTTGCCTGAAGCTCAAGGGGAAGTTCACCAACCTCGTCAAGAAAAATGGTACCACCCTCAGCAAGCTCGAACTTCCCGATACGCCTCTCGGTCGCGCCGGTAAAACTCCCTTTCTCGTGCCCGAACAACTCAGACTCGATAAGCGTTGCCGGAAGGGCTGCGCAATTGACTTTGACAAGCATCCTTTCACGACGCCGCGAGAGGTTGTGAAGTGCACGCGCAAAAAGCTCCTTGCCGGTTCCCGTCTCGCCCTGAATAAGAACCGTTGCATCGGTAGGCGCAACCTGACTTACCCGGTGCAGTACCGATGCAAGCGCAGCACTCTCTCCCTTGATCTCCTCAA
This sequence comes from Chlorobiaceae bacterium, assembly GCA_013336025.1. Lineage (GTDB taxonomy): Bacteria > Bacteroidota > Chlorobiia > Chlorobiales > Chlorobiaceae > Chlorobium. The sequence goes on along the minus strand of JAAXUM010000187.1, from coordinate 1,881 downwards.
AATCATGCGTCGCCTTGATTTCCTCAAAAAGATAGGCTTTTTCCCCTTCGAGCTTGCGACGAAGATCATCAATCTCCTCAAAAGCAAGGTAGTTCTGCAGCGCCAGCGAGAGCTGCGGCACGATCAGGCCTACGGTTTCCTGATCATGTTTGTCAAAAGCCCGGGAAGTATCGGAAATAATCAATCCGGCACAGCTTCCCGGAAGATCCCAGAGCTGAACGCTGATGAGCGAGCAGATATTGAATTTCTCCTGAACCAGCCTTACAAGACGATACTTGTCGCAAAGAAGCTGAAAAGCCTCTCCTGAAAAACAGCCCGGACTGGTAATAAGCGAAAAACTCTCACGGGCAATCTCCGCAAAATCCGAAACATTGAGCTTTTCATGAGCGGAAACAGGAAAAAAACCTGAGGGCGTTTCGCGCATGAAATTATCAAAAATCCTGAAGTTGCCATCTCTGTCCATAACCCGGATACCGAGAAAGGTACAGGGCACCAGTTTATCGATCTGCTCACAGACGGCAAGAAGCATCCTGCTGCGATCCTTGATAGTCAGAAGCGCATTGTTCACGGCAAGCTGCATGGCTGTCTGAGCCTCGCGCTGACGCAGCTCATCATAGGCAAGCGCGCTGCTGAGAGCAACAGCAACAGGAGACGAAAGAGTGCCGAGCAGCTCTTTATCGCTCTCATTCCACTGTTTTGCCGACTTTGACACAAAATTGAGAAACCCGATCACCTTGCCTCCTGAACGGAGCGGCGAGAGCACAAGCTGCCGCATGCCGAGATCATACAGAATCCGCGAAACGGGATAATCAGCGGGATAACGCTCTGTTTCTTTCTCGATAGCCACAACGGAAACTGCTGAATCGCCAAGATGAGACTCGATCCATGAACCCGCTACCGGCCGCTTTTTGCGCTGAATGGTATCAGGAAGATCAAAACGCACCATCTCAAAAACCACATTGATGGTGCGCTGGTCGCGATCCAGCGTGATGATAAATGCCGAATCAAATTCAAAAACCAGACGCAGCTTGTCGATAACCGTGCGAAACAGCTCCTGCGGATCACGAATCGAACCAATAGCATTACTGATATATCGCATCAGCGTACTTGCTTCATGTACGGCAACGTTCTGCATTGGCTGCAACGGATAACAAGGGATTTCCTGAAAAATAAGAACACCTCTTACAGAATATTCTTATTTTTTAAGAATAGCAACGAGCAAGGGGAAAAAAGCGTTCTCTTAAAAAGCCTTATCAGGCAAGGGCTGGGGATAATTCCAGGCTATCGTGCAACTTCCGGCACGTAAATTGCAATATTAAAGAAGAAGGCATCGTCAAGCCTCTTCCGGCTCTGGCGAAAGAAACCACTCCATAAAAAGCACTGATGAAGAAGACGCTGAAAAAAAACGCATGTATAGCAACAGCCGTATTGATGCTGGCCATTCCTCTCCGGACGGATGCCGTAACACCTCCGCCCGGCACTCCGCTGACGCTTGAAGAGACCATCAGGCTTGTCAAAGAGAACAACCCTGCCCTGAAAGCCGCCGCCGAAGAGGTTAATGCCGCAGATGCCCGCATACAACAGCAGAAAAGCGCCTATTATCCGCAGATCACCGCCAGTGCAGGGTACCGATACATCGATCCGGTTTCTGAAATGGGGTTCGGGGGAAGCGAGCCGTTACAGTTTATGCCGAACAATAACTATGAGGCAAAAATATCAGCAAAGGCAACCCTGCTGGACTTCGGCAGACGAGGTGTTGAGGTCGATCTTGCCAGATCCGGAAAAAACTCTGCCGACCACACGCTTACCCTGGCCCGAAGAGATCTCTCCTTCAGCACGGTAGAGCTCTTTTACGGCATCCTCTTCCTCCGTGAAAGCATC
>JAAXUM010000186.1 GCA_013336025.1 Chlorobiaceae bacterium | reverse complement strand
GGACGAATACCCACACATCGCCCGCCCGTGCGACATCATCGGCACCGGACTCAATGAACTCTTTCATCCCGACTTTCGGGGTATACAATCCCGCAAGCTGAAAACGGAGAAACCGCAACGGTGAGGCCCTGAGCAGCAGGATTGCCGGAATCAGGGTGCCAAAGAAGCGAATCTTATCCCCATCCGTCGAGACCGGAACAAACTGAATTTCAGATTTCATCTGTCAAAACCAATAAAATGACCCTGTCCTCCCGTGATAAATATCCGCCCCTCGGGCGACGTATCAACCATTTCGGCAATAGCAATAAACAAGTTTTGAATCCCGGGTGACGATGCCCTTTATAAGTACTCAGGATGTCCAATATTGATACCTAGAACGTCCCCTGCAACGCATAGTTAGCTCTCAATTGCATTCTCCGAAAAGTCGATCACATCGACAGCAAGCTTTTCTAAAGAAGCAGACTTATCACCGTTTTTCCATGCGGCCTCCAGTGCGCGAGAGATTGCCAATGGGTTTTTCTTCAATCCGCCAGGCTGTCCATAATGCGTTGCTGCAGTATTAACATAAGCCGCCCATTTTTCTCCAATTTCGGCTTCGACAAGCTTGGTGAGGTTATGTTTCCACATAACGAAGTCACATTTCCAGATATCGTTCACCGGCCATTCGCTATCTGCGCTGTATCCCATTAAAGACAATATCGCCTTGTTGTCTTGCTTGTGCTTAGTAACGTGTTCAGTTTTTACAGTGTCGGTGTCTGCATCAATTATGACAAATACAGGGATATCTAACTGTTTTGCCATCGCCAGCGGCTTTACAATTTCGCTCTTACCCCCAACTGGAACAACATGACAACCGCACTTCCTAAACTTCGACATTAGACCAAGAAGGGACAGATATGAACTCAAGTATGCAACATCTTCTATACCTTCGACCAAAATCAGAACGCGGCAAAAGAACATTTCGTTTACGACTGGATTTAGTGATGGATAGAGTTTCGCGAGCATCCCCTGTTCTTTAAAAAGCGGTTGGCCTGCCTCGTTAAGAGTTTTTCCTAAGTCGCTGTAAGACAACTGCGTCACTGTTGAGCTTGACGGTATGCCTGAATCGCGAACAACACGAACCGTTTCAAAATCATCTCCTGGGATAAACAGTGGGCTATGGGAACACACGATGATCTGCGAATTCTCACTCGCAAGGTCATGAAGTAGTTCAGCAAGATACCGGGCTTGAGGCGGATGTTGGTAAAGCTCAGGCTCCTCAATGGCGAGGATTAGAGTCGGGGCAATCTGTCCTGAAGTACCCGCAAGCTCCTGTAGAAGCGTTAGCATGAAAGAGCGCTGCATGCCGTGCCCAAACCGTGCTAGTTCACCCTCAAAGCCTCGCTCGCCAATCCGTATGAATGCCCACGGCTCATCAACTTTGACCGATCTATCCACATCTTGAGTCCACAGCACCTTCGCAGTAACTGCCGGATGTGCCCAATCCTTTAGCTTCATTTCGATTGATCCGGACAGTCCATTGAGCACCGATTGTTCTGCATCGAGCATCGATTGGTAGTCCTTAAGCAATGCATCTCTGAGCTTCGCAATTTTTTCGGAAAAATCGACCTTCGACCTGACGGTTCTAGCAAGCAGTTGGCCTAGACCCGATGTCTTCGATTCCTGGCTCTCTTCAGTTATATCCTTTACTGCTGGGACGAAAACCCACTGGAGATGAGGAGCCAGCCTATTTGCGCCCTTAGTTGCGCCGTAGAACTGATCTTCGCTGGGTATTAACGTGCATTTAGATGAGTGATTAGCCTCAAAAGACTGAAGGGCCTCAGTCATTGCTTGTTTTGTCTTGGCATCCCCAAGTCCAGCGTGCTTTGATCTGAGCTTGGAATAGATTTCTTTCAGTGCGGTGGCGCCATCTCCACGCTTATCTGCCTCGAAGTATTCGCGAAAGTCCTCCATACCAAGTCGATTGCCAAATTGGCGAACTTCCGCCCTAGCACTTCCAACGTCATATTTAGCAGCAGCAGAAACAATCAATTTATCTTGGCGCACGTAATCTGCAAGATCTGATTTCGCTTCGGCTGAGAGTTCGCAAAATGTCACCGTAATGCGTATTGGGTCGTTGATGTTCTTGTGGTGAAAATCATCGGCTGACAGCTTGCTTAGATCGGTCTTGGAGTCCTTATATTGACGGAAGAACACGTTCAGCGCAGTCAGAATGGTCGACTTTCCTGCTCCATTAGGGCCTACCAAACATGCGTAGTCATCAAGACGGACTGTTTCGTCTTGGAAGCCACGAAAGTTCTCGATTCGCACCGATTCGATCTTCATATACTCCCCTTGTTATATGCTAAGACTCTTGCTCCTATCGCAATACACCAACGGCAGCAAAAAGCAGAGCGAGGAACGAGCATCGCCTTTTTTATGTCCGAGAGCATGTGATTGTTAGAGCTTTTTACAGACAAATGCACAGTACCTCGGATTATCCCAGAGCCGTCCATACTTTACCTGGGTATCTTTAGGTGGATAAATTTCATGAAAGCCGTCAAGTGCAAAACCTGCATTTACTATCGCATTGACGTAGTTAGAAATCGGACGATGATGATAGGGAACATCTGATATGACATTATTTGGGTCGTTAGTTACTGAGAAGGAGACTAGCTTTGTCATTGGTGTCATGTAGTTGTATTCAGGGCCGAAGAAATTCTTGTACGCGTTGTAAAAGCACGGATGCGGAATAGAGAACACAAGGTGAGCACCGGCCGGCAGATGAGCTCCAATAGAAGCCAATAAATGATCTAAATCCTCGACAACATGTGCAACAAGATGAGAAAACGCGACATCGAATAATTCATCTAACGGCAAATCAAATGATGAACAATTTATGAGAACGACCTCTTCTTCTGATAACACATCACGAGCAACTTTATACATTCCTGGTGATGGTTCGATTGCGGTAAGTAAGAATGGCTGGCTTGCCAGCGCTTTTGACATATGTCCAGTTCCCGCCCCGATCTCTAATACTCTTTTTGGATTAAAGCTGCAAACCCACTCGACAAACAATGGTTTAAATACATCAACAAAAGTTATGTCGATACCGGATTCTATTTGCTCGCGCCTTAGCTCTGCTGACGAGCACCATCTATGCGGCACCTGATAAAACCTTTGACTTGCGAATAATATCTTTCGCCATAGCAATTATCTGTGGACCTGAACTATTGTCGAAAATCGTGATTTCGTGATCAGGATGGCCGCCACGAGCAATTGCTAATTTCTCAGCCCCACTTCTATGGCCGTTGACGAGTGTGAAACGAGCTTCAGGAGGCATGACATCTCCCGTAACATAGAACTTCACACCGGCATCATCAAGGGCATCACGAATGTCACTAGCCACTTCATTGGGCGTGATTATCTCGAGGGAGGTTCCATTCTTAGCCATCTCCGTAATAGCACTTTTTATGGGTTCAGATTTTCGAAGCCATGCGATGCGATTGCTAACAATCGTTACGGAACTACCTGAATCAATGAATCTCTTCATGAACTCCAAGGTTTCTGCTTCCGTTTTATTTAGCTCAACTTCAGGTAGATATTTAAGCCCCTTTTTTGCTATCAGCACCACAACCCCAACAACTTCTACTATCACAGTACCAAGTAACCATTTAAGATATGGGAGATCTGCGATTGGCGCTTCCCCTGTTCCTGAAAACCACAACCAGACCAGCGCGCCAAGGCTGACGATTGCGGTGAGGATAAATATCCCCAGAAAAACGTAGATCACATATTTGATAACTGATTGCATTAGATTTTGTTCTTTTTTGCTAAAACAGTGTTTAGATGGTTCCCTAATAACATACCCATTCATCACATGGAGCCAGTATAAGATGCATATGGCTCATTCTCTATTTCAAGACCATCAATGGAAAGAATGCGTCACGAACCATTCCACAACCACGGCGTTTCCCGCAGGATAAAAGGTTGCCCTTGGTTCGACTTTCGTCCATGTTGTAATGCATGGTTGGAGCCTCAATGATGATACCACCAGCAATCAACAGCACTCCTGAAGCAATTTAGTGTTTTATGCGTAATAAGGCAATGCGATCACCCGTGCAGGAGTACGGATGCTTCCGGAGAAACACTCCTTGAAACTCCACCTGAACGCTTATTTGGGTATGAAAGCTAGAACGGTAATCAATCCGGAGCGCTATTTTAACCAATGGCGTTTTCTTAAAATATGAAAGCCACTTATTTCACGATTAAAGGAAAAGAGGATGACCCGCGCTATCCGGGGTAACAACTATACTATCAGCCCTGGAACGGGTTGACAATGGTCAGGCCCAGGATGTTATGGCCGTCATGAAGATCTTCGGAGTAGAGGATGCCGCAATCCGCCTGGATGGCGGCGGCAATGACCAGGGAGTCGTAAAACGCGTATCCCCATCGCTCCATGACTTCGAGGGCGAGAATATAGAGGTCGTTGTTCGCATAAACCCGGC